>JASHRP010000531.1 GCA_030037375.1 Bryobacteraceae bacterium
GTGGATCGGGACTGGCAAGGGCCTCGACCGCTGGAAGGACGGGCGAATCACGACCTATGGCAAGCGTGAGGGACTGCCCACCGATGCTCCCATGTCGCTTCTTGAAGATGATCGGCAAAGGCTATGGATCACGACAACTCAGGGCCTCGCCCGGATTGAGGGCGGAAAGGTCACCCGTCTACCGCCGGAGTCTCTTAGCTCGAGTTACGATTTTGTTGAGGGACGACGCGGCGATTTTTGGTTCAACGATCAGGACCGTGGGCTGACTCACACAAGCGGCGACAAAGTTGTCGAACGAATTCCCTGGGCCGCGCTGGGACACCAGGACCATGCCAATGCTCTGGCGTACGATCCCGCGCGAGATGGTCTGTGGCTCGGGTTCTACAACGGCGGCGTCAGTTTTTTCAAAGACGGCCAAATCCGCGCGTCTTACGAGACGGGGCCCCCGACGACGCGCAGTGTTTCGGAGATCCAAGTCCGTGCGGATGGTTCGGTCTGGGCCGCGACGGGCAATGGGCTGATGCGAATAAAGGACGATCACGTTGCCACGCTCAACAGCCGTAACGGCCTGCCCTGCGATGCTGTTCACTGGGCGATCGAGGATAACGACAAGTCCACCTGGCTGCTACAGCCGTGCGGATTGGTCCGTGTCAGCGCCGGTGAGCTGGGTGCATGGATCGGCGATTCCAAGCATGCGGTCAAGAATGCCGTCTTCGATAGTTCCGACGGCGTCAGAGGCGAGGGTGACCCGATAGGCTTCGGCCCCCATGCCACGAAGTCGGCCGACGGACGGATCTGGTTCATCTCGCAAAGAGGCGTCCGCGTCGTCGATCCGCGTCAACTCCACGCGAACGCGATCCCGCCGCCGGTGCACATCGAAGAGATGATCGCAGATCACCGGCCCGTTTCGAACTTCCGCTTACCGGCGCTGACTCGCGATGTGGAGATCGATTACACCGCCCTGAGTTTGGTCGAGCCGGAGAAGAACCGGTTCAAGTACAAACTGGAGGGTCACGATCCGGATTGGATCGATGCGGGCACCCGGCGTCAGGCCTTCTATAACGATCTTGCTCCGCGCAGTTATCGCTTTCGCGTGATCGCGTCGAACAACAGCGGAGTGTGGAACGAGACGGGCGATACACTCGAGTTTTCGATCGCGCCCACCTATTATCAGACGTGCTGGTTTCAGGCGCTGTGCGGGATCGCCGGTCTAGCGCTGCTGTGGGGTTTGTATCGATTCCGGCTCTATCAGCTCTCGCGCGAATTCAATATCAGCGTGGAAGCGCGTGTCAGCGAGCGTACACGTCTAGCGCGCGATCTGCACGACACGCTGCTGCAGAGCTTCCAGGGACTGATGCTCCGGCTACAGGTGATCGATGACCAGATTCCACAAGGGAAGCTGAAAGACCAGTTCGAAAAGACGCTGGAGCGGGCGGACCAGGCGATTGCGGAGGGCCGCAGCGCGGTGTATGACCTGCGATCTTCAACTACCGTAATGAATGAGCTGGCGGAGGCAGTCAGCAGGGTTGCGAAGGAGCTGGCGACGGATGGTTCCGCGGCGTTCCGGCTGGTGGTGGAGGGTCCGGTACGAGAATTGCATCCCATCATTCGGGATGAAATTTATCGTCTGACGCATGAGGCGCTGCGCAACGCCTTCCAGCATGCTCATGCCCGGCACATCGAAACGGAGATCGCCTATGGAGTGCGCGAAGTTCGGCTACGCATCCGGGACGACGGCGAAGGGATTCCGGCGGAGTTCCTGGAGCAGGGCCGTCCCGGGCACTTTGGCCTGCAAGGGATGAGGGAGCGGGCGCGGCAGATCGGGGCTCAATTCGATATTTGGAGCGGCGGCGGGACCGGCACGGAGGTTGAATTGACGGTCCCGGCTTCCATCGCGTATGGGGCGCCTCCAAACCGCACACCAGGTGGACAGCCTCGGTTCGGGTTATTCCGTAGGAAGGCAGGATAATCGTGATTCGAATTCTCTCCGTGGATGACCATGCACTGTTGCGCGAAGGGATCGCGGCGCTGATCGGCAGTCAAAGCGATATGGAGCTGGTTGCGGAGGGCGCCAACGGACGTGAAGCCGTCGAGCTGTTTCGGACGCATCGCCCGGACATCACGTTGATGGATCTGCAAATGCCGGAGGTGAGCGGCATCGACGCGGTCAGCTCGATTCGGGCGGAGTTTCCCGAGGCGCGGATCATCATCCTGACTACGCACGCCGGCGATGTTCAGGTTTCCCGCGCCATGAAGGCGGGGGCTCGGGCGTATCTGCTGAAGGGGCTGCTCCGCAAGGAACTGCTGGAGACGATTCGAGCCGTGCATGCGGGACAGAAGCGGCTTTCGGCGGAAGTGGCGGCGGAAATCGCGGAGCATTCCACGAGCGACGGACTGACGCCGCGCGAAATCGATGTGCTGCGGCTGGTGGCGGGCGGGAACGCCAATAAAGAGATCGCCGCGCAGTTGTCGCTGACCGAAGAAACGGTGAAGAGCCACATCAAGAACATCCTCGCCAAACTAGAGGCGAGCGACCGGACCCATGCCGTCACGATCGCACTAAAGCGTGGAATCATCGAGCTTTAATCGAACGATCTCCCTCGAAAGAGGGAGGCGGACGCGGGGCTTTCGAGGGTGTCAGGCGGGGGGTTAATTGCCTACGATTAGATTGCTTTGCAGCGTCTATTCTCTACCTTTCCAGATGGGTGGCCCGGCCTGGGTCTGCTCATACTTCGGCTTTGCGCCGGCATCGCTTTGATTTATTTCGGAATCGTCGACCTTCCTCAAAAACTCGCGCAGCCCGTGGATGCCGTTCCAGACTTGATTGCCGCGGCTTTTGGCGTGTTTGTGATCGCCGGGCTGTGGACGCCGGTTGTGGCAGTTCTTGCCGCGGCCGACCAGGTTTGGATCGCATTCGGGTCTCAATTTCCCCAGAGGGACCATGCGTGGCCGATCTTCCTGGCAGTTGTCCTGGCAAGCCTGGCCATGCTGGGCCCAGGCGCGACGTCGGTTGACGCCAAGCTGTTCGGGCGCAGGCGCGTGATTATCGATCGGCCAAAGAGGTAGCGCGCAGTTCCCCCGAAAGAGGCAAGCCTGCCTCGAACGATCGGGGGGGATAGTTGACACCGATCTGGGTACGACTCCAGAGGCGACTTCGGGCAGAATCGATCCAGTAGAAACGATCCGGGAAAACAAAAGATGAAGTCGCCGGATCAATAAAAGCAATCATTTAGCCCTCGTCCACGTGCGACGTGGCAGTTGGATCATCTCAAGGCAAGGAGGCAGCTATGGCTAACACAGATTTGATCGGGTCCAGCCCCAAATTCCGGGCCGTGCTCGCGGACGTGGATACAGTTGCGCCGGTGGACTCGGCTGTCTTGATCCAGGGCGAAACCGGCACGGGCAAAGAAGTCATCGCCCGGGCGATTCATACCCAAAGCTTGCGGAGCCGCGGACCTTTTGTGAAATTGAACTGCGCGGCGATTCCAGGCACCCTCCTGGAGAGCGAACTCTTCGGCCACGAAAGAGGATCGTTCACGGGAGCAATCGCGCAGACCAAGGGCCGATTCCAGCAAGCGGACAACGGGACGCTGTTCCTGGACGAGATCGGCGACCTGCCGCTAGAGCTGCAGCCCAAGCTATTGCGAGCCTTGCAGGAGCAGGAGTTCGAGCGCTTGGGCGGCTCCCATACCATTCGCGTGAACGTACGGGTAGTAGCGGCGACCAATCAGAATCTGGCGGAACTGGTGGCGGCGAAGCAGTTCCGCGCGGACCTCTATTACCGCTTGAACGTGATCCCCATCTACCTGCCGCCATTGCGCGAGCGCGCGGACGACATTCCGGAGCTGGTGCGGCACTTCGTCAGCACATTCTCAGAACGCTTCAACAAACCGATCGAAACGATTCCGGAAGAGGTGATGGAATTCCTCAACTTCCACGATTGGCCGGGCAACATTCGCGAGTTACAGAATTTTATCGAGCGCGCCGTGGTGTTGTCGCCCGGATCGGTACTGCGTCCGGTGCTAACGGAATTGAAGCAGATTGCAAAGCGCGCCGAGCCCCAGGCTGCCGCCCGAACCCTTGCCACCGCGGAGCGGGACCATATCCTGGAGACGCTAACGCAGACAGACTGGATGATCGGAGGACAGCAGGGAGCCGCGGCTCGCCTGGGCTTGCCCCGAACGACGCTGATTTACAAAATGCGGAAGCTCGGTATCGAAGCCCGGCGGTCGCAACGGCGGAGCTCGGTCCCGCTTCAGCCAGCCTTCGCCGGCGCCGGTATGTCGCCTGCTTTTGCAGGGGCCGTCTGAGGACAGGGCCGTTGCCCG
>JASHRP010000532.1 GCA_030037375.1 Bryobacteraceae bacterium
CGGCTCGGAATCGAGAAAAACGGACCGAAGAAGCTGTAGATTCCCATTGCCGCGAATGACCAAAGCGCTATTGAGAGAAAAGGGGAACTCGTTGAGCCCAGCAATACCAGGGCAATGCCTCCGGCGACGAGGGGAATTGCCGCGTGGTATCGCCGCTCCAGGCGGCGGTCAGAACTCCGGGAAACCAAAATCATCGCCACTAGTCCGGCGAGGTGAGGGACCATCACCAGGATGCCCACCGTAGTATTCGAGTATCCGCTCGAAAGCGACTTAACCGCTTGAGGCATGTAGAAGCTCATTGCATACAACCCGATATCGAACACAAAGGCGGCAAACGCCAGATGCCACACGCGGGGGTGGGCCAGCGTGCGCAACGCCGGGATTGAGTGTTCACGGGCTTTCTCCCGTTCCTCATGAGCCAGTTCCGCCGTGAGCCAGTTCTTCTCGTCTGGCGTAAGAAACAACGCATCAACCGGACGATTCGGCAACAGGAGGTAAGTCAGGACACCACAGACAACGGCCGGCAGCCCTTCGAGGACCAGAAGCCACCTCCAACTGCTGATTGCAGCCCAATGGGCATGATCGAGTATGAACCCGGAAAGTGGAGCGCCAAGAATACTGGCCACCGGCAACGCTGTCACAAACAGGGAAATTACGTGAGCCTGGTCGCGCTGGCGGAACCAATAGGTAAGATACAAAACGATACCGGGGAAGAAACCGGCCTCGGCAACCCCGAGCAGGAACCTGGCAACATACAACTGCGGCACCGTGCGTACAGCTCCGGTAAGAATCGCTACGATGCCCCATGTGAACAGAATTCGCGCAATCCAGATGCGGGCGCCGATCTTGTGGAGGAGAAGGTTGCTGGGGACCTCGAAGATGAAGTAACCCCAAAAGAAGACTCCGATCAGCAGTCCGAACTGTGCACTCGTAATCGCCAACTCGGCGTTCATCGTGAGCGAGGCAAATCCAACGTTGATACGGTCGAGGTAGGCAACAACGTACAGCAGAAAAAGCAAAGGAATAAGCCGACGGCGAAGTTTGCCGGTTGTCGTGGTCTCAATGTCGCTGGCGAGGCCGTGTCTGATGCTGGCAGAGAGCGACATTTGAATGCGTCAACTCAGCTTACCGGATCATAAGAAATGAGTCTCGGGTAACCGGTAGCGGGCACATGTCCCGTATAGGGGAGCCAGGGACCGCGCTCTGGCTGGATCACGACATGCGTACATTGGTCCAACCGAGAGCGCGGGCCGCAGGCGGCTGCGCGGAAGGATTCCGGTGAAACCCCGATCAGGAAATAGATCCTCGGAAGTGGACATCGCGACGAAACCGCACGGGATCAGTTGGCGCGGCAGGGGCGGATAGTGAATAATCCAGCGGGCGATGGTCGAATGATCCACTTCCACCCCGCGCTCCGCCATCAACTCTTCAAGATCGCGCTAGCTGAGGCAGTAACGCAGGTTACCACCGCAGGCAGGGGACGATGATCTCTTCAGGAAAAGGCCGTCCGTGAACCGCTCTGCCCGACCGCCTGCGCCTCTTCACCCTACCAGACGGCTCGACGCGGTTTGCGACACTACCGCAGTTTGTGATACAAAAGGGAACCTTTTTATGGCGGTTTCATTTCCGGCTCAAATGAGGCTTCCCCGATGGCACGCACTGGTGGGGGGCGGGCTGGTGAACGTTGCGCTCGGCACGTACTATGCCTGGAGTGTCTTCGTTCCGGCGCTCGAAAGAGACTTCGGCTGGAATCGCGCGCAAACCTCATGGGTTCCGACCATCGACATGGTGACGCTGTCTCTCTCGTTCGTCACCGCCGGTTTCTTGCAGAGGCGAATTGGCCCGCGAGCGGTCGCCACAATCGGCGGACTCGTTTACAGCCTGGGCCTGCTGCTCGCAAGTTTCATCCACACGCTGCCTGAGCTCTACCTGACCTGGGGGCTGATGGTCGGAGTGGGACTCGGCTTCGGCTATCTCCCGCCGATCACGGTCGGTTCGAAGTGGTTCCCGGACCACCGCGGTCTGGTGAACGGCCTGGCCATCGGCATCTTCGCCGCAGGCTCAGGAATCTTTGGACCGATTGCGGGCCATCTTATCGGCCGGGTCGGTTGGCGAGAAGTGTTCCAAGGACTCGCCGCGCTGTTCTTTGTCTTCACGATGGTCGGATCGTATCTGCTGAAGGATCCGCCCGAGGGTTACACCGCGCCAGCGCCCAGGAGCTCGAGCGGACCGCGGCGTACTTTGGTCAGCCCCGATATGCGGACTTCCGATATGCTGCGCAGCGCCCGATTCTACGCACTCTGGATCGCCTACGCGCTCGGGACGGCGGCAGGCACGATGGTCATCAGTCAGCTGGTTCCTTTCGCGCGGCTCTCGGGGCACACGGAAACTGCGACGCTGGCGGTCACGATCGGGGCGGTCGGGAGCGCTTCTGGCCGCTTCTTCTCGGGCTGGCTCTCGGATCACTTAGGACGGCTGCCGACCGTGCGCGTTATGGTGATTCTCTCGATGATCATTACCCCGTCCCTGTATCTGCTGCGCGAGAACGAGGGGCTCTTTTTCGGACTTCTTTTGCTCGTTTATTACTGCTACGGCACGCAGCTCTCGGTTTACACCGCGCTAGCTGGAGATTTCTGGGGTACGCGTTATCTGGCGACGAACTACGGCGTGATGCTGTGCGCATGGGGTTTCGCCGGTGTGATGGGCCCGCAGCTTGGCTCGCGTGTATATGTCGCTACGGGAAGCTATCAGTACGCATTCTTCGGCGCGGCGATGCTGGCGCTGACCGCGGTGATCATCCTCAGCCTGGTGCGCGCGCCGAAGAAAATCGAGCTTCCCCTTGGCGCGGTAACCACCGCGACGGCATAGGCCCATTGAGATGAGAACGAAACCTGCTATCCTGATCCTCTCGCCAGTTTGGTCCTGAACTGGACCGCCCTGGGTAAGAGGAAGCCCCCAGCATCGCTCCCCCTTAAATTGCCGTCCGAGTAGGATCAGGACCGCGAAGTCGGCAACGCGTCTGGCGACTCCTATCGGTTCACGCGCCACGGTTCCATCGGCGTCGGCGGCGGTCCGCAATTTGCGACGTGGAAGGGCTGCCGACAAATCCGAAACTTTGCGCGAGATCATTTCCCGCCCAGGTGCACGAGATCCTTCTCATTTTCGCAATAGTTTTCGAACACATCGGCGTCAGGCACGAGGTTGTGAGGGATTCTTACGGTGAAGGGTTTTGTGTACATCTTCGGGTCGTCAAAGGTCACTTCGTAGTCCAGATGTCCGAAGTCGCGGCGCCGGAAACGCTCGACCGTGCGCAGTTCCTCGCTGTGCGGGTGGCCCATGGCGTCGAGCGGGGTCTTGTCATTGAATCCCGCCGTCTCTACCACCAAGGTGTCGCCCTCCCAGTGAGCAGTCGAGTAACCATAGAATGCAGGGAGGTTGAACTCTTCGGGAAGCTTGCGGCCGTCGGTGTAGATCTGACGGTGGGCATTGGCCGCTTCATATAGAATCATGGTCAGTTTCGGGGCTTGTACGATTTTGATCGGCTCGGAGAGGAGACCCGCGAGCGGAAATCCAAAAGTAAAGCCTGGGGTGCAAGCGTCATGCAAGGTGGGGCCTGAGGCGTTTCGCATTCGTTCGAGGGCCTCGGGGCGCAGCGGCGCTTCTTCGGGTTTGAAGTCCAGGAGAATATTGCGACTGTATTTATGCTGGGTCCCTACCTCCATCCCCGGCACGTCGACCTTGATCGCCTCATCGATGGCGCTGCCATAGAGCCGCCGCATTTCAGCGACGGTGGTCGTCTCATGCATCCACACGCCTGAAAGGTCCGGTTTGCCGGAGAGATCCTTCGGAGTCGGAGCCGCGAGATCGACTTTCCCTTCACGCGTCCGCGGTACGCCGGGCTCGCGATAGTTCAACCATTGCGCAGGCGCCCCAGCCGACAACACCAACATTAACGCCAACAGCCGCGTACCTGGCATGGTGTCTCTCATCGACGCCGCCTCCCAGCATCATTTGAGCAATGCTACCACGCTGGCGCGGAGTAAGCTTCTTGGCGCGAAGCTTCGTGAGCAAGGGCGAAATCCCGATCTGGCGCCCTGGCGTGCGGGTCGATGATGCTCGCTAACGTGGTCTACGCTGATTCGAGTTTGTGTTTGGGGTCAAACTGTCCCCGGCCGACTCGCGATATTTCTGATACCGCAGTATCCAAAGTGCGACATTTGCCAATGTCCGGAATCTGGACGACGGGAAAGCCTTTTGATCGCCGAGCGCTTGGCTTGTCGAGTCCCAAGGATCTGTCAGCTCCCAGGGATCCGCGCGGGGATTCGAACGACCCCCAGGGCCCTGGCGATCCCAGTAGAATCGTTGGCTCACGTCAAATGCCGAATATCGGCGTCGATCTCCCGGGAGGGTTGCCGTATCAACCGTGGCTGGTGCCCATCGTCAAGGAACGCACTGCCACCGACGCGAAAGACGATCCCCACATCCGGTGCTTGCCGGACAATTTTCTTCGCGCCTACGGGATGCCGCACTTGCTGAAGTTCGTCCACACGCCCAACCGTTTGGTCATGCTTAACGAAGTGAACGCCGGATACCGCCAGGTATTCACCGACGCACGGCCGTTGCCCGAAGATCCGGCCCCATCCTGGCAGGGATATTCGTCGGGGAGATGGTCCGGTGATACGCTGGTGATCGATAGGATCGGACTTCGTGACGATACATGGATCAATTGGAATGGAAGTGTGCTAACGCAGGCAGCCAAAGTGCGAGAGCAGATGCGGCGCGCGGACTTCGGGCATCTCGAAATCCAGGTCACGGTTGATGATCCCAAGGCTTACACGAAGCCATGGACGGTCATGTTAAAGCAGCGAATCGTGGTCGACACAGAGTTGATCGATGAAGTCTGCCTGGAAAATGAGCAGTCCCTCAAACATATGAAGTGATTCTCATTGTCGCCTGGCGGAGCAGAGTGATCGAACATCACCGTGAGGCAAGCGGAACGTTGTGACGTTTATCGGCAGCCATCGCCTCACGGGTGGCCTTTGGCGGTCCCATGAACTGGGATAAGAGCACCGCATGAAATCCTTTCTGGCGAGCTCGTTCTTCGCGGTCTGCGCCTTCGCGCAGTGGTCGAACGTCGCTACGCCGGGGATTCCCCGGCTGGCTAACGGAAAGGCGGACCTGGCCGCCTCGACTCCGAGGGGTCCAGGCGGACGAGTGGATCTTTCGGGCATCTCGGGTTGCAGGTCGGCGATGGGCGGGACCAGCCGCGAATTAGCGGCTTAATTCGCGGGCGAGCCAGGCCTTGGCGAAGTCCCAGTCGCGCATGACGGTGCGTTCGGAGACGTTCATGGCGTCCATGGTTTCCTTGACGCTCAAGCCGGCGAAGTAGCGCAGCTCGACGACCTGGGCCTGGCGGGGAGCGATTTGGGCGAAGGCCTGGAGCGCCTCATGCAGACGCAGAACGGCCTCGTCGCTTTGAGGAACCAGGTGCGCGGCTGCGTCGATGTCGAGCTTGACTGCGCCGCCGCCGCGCTTGTGGGCTCGGCGAGCGCGAGCGGCGTCGACGAGGATGCGACGCATCATTTGCGCGCACACTAAGAAGAATTGACCGCGGTACCGCCACTCGATGGATCGTGGATTCATCAGTCGGACATAGACCTCATTCACCAGGGCAGTGGTCTGCAAGGTGACGCGGACG
>JASHRP010000533.1 GCA_030037375.1 Bryobacteraceae bacterium
CTGCTGATCGGCATCGTAAAAAAGAACGCGATCATGATGATCGACTTCGCCATCAGCGCGGAGCGCAACGACAACAAGAGTCCTCGCGATTCGATCTTTGAAGCCGCGAGCTTGCGCTTCCGTCCGATTCTGATGACTACCATGGCGGCGCTTTTCGGCGCGGTTCCGCTGGCGATCGGGACCGGCATGGGATCGGAGCTGCGCCGGCCTTTGGGGATCTCGATCATCGGCGGGCTGATCGTCAGCCAGATCCTCACGCTCTACACCACACCCGTCATCTACCTTTTGATGGACCGCCTGCGGCTGATGATGACGGGCCATCGCGGCGCGCATCTGTTTCGGCCGATCGAGGCTACGGAATGACGGCCTCAAGATTTAGCGCCATCCAATTGTTCGCCTGCATGCTTCTGCTCGAAGCTTGTAATGTGGGACCGAAATACACCAAGCCCGCGATGCCTGCGCCGCCAGCGTTCAAGGAGTCCGCTCCCGCCGCGTATACCACCGCGCCGCCCGGCACCTGGCAGCCGGCGAGTCCTCAGGACGCGGTCATCAAGGGCAAATGGTGGGAAATGTTCAATGAGCCGGAGCTGAACGCGCTCGAAGACCAGGTCAATATCAATAATCAGAACATTGCCCAGTATTTTCAGAACTTCATGGCTGCGCGAGCGCAGGTGCGCCAGGCACAATCCGGCTTCTACCCGACTGTCACGGCGAATCCTTCGATTTCAAAAAGCGGCAACGCGGCCGGCAGCAGCACCACCGCGATTACCTCCGCTAATTCGATCGCCAGCGGATCCACGTCCTCTCCGGCTACCGGGACCTCTTCGAGCACTGGCGTTGCCACTTTTGGAGGTATCTCTCTCCCCATCGAAGCCTCCTGGGCCCCCGACCTGTGGGGCCGGGTTCGCAACACGGTTCACGAAAATCAGTATGCCGCGCAAGTGAGCGCCGCGGATTTAGAAAATGAGCGGCTGACGGAGCAAGCCGATCTCGCCGTATATTATTTCGAGCTGCGGGGGCAGGACTCGCTGCAAGACCTGTATAACCGCACCATCGAGGCCGACAAGAAATCGCTCGAGCTCACTCAGGCGCTGTTCGAGACCGGAATCGACAGCCCCGAGGACGTGGCCCAGGCGCAAGTGACGCTTGCCAACGCCGAGGAAGCCGCTGCGGGCGTCGCCACCAATCGCGCGATTTACGAGCACGCCATCGCGATGCTGATCGGCAAGCCTGCGTCCAGCTTCGAAATGCCCGTCAAGAAGCTAACGACGCAGCTTCCGCCCATTCCCGTCGGCCTTCCTTCGGAGCTGCTGGAACGGCGTCCCGATATCGCCGCGGCGGAACGGACCATGGCGCAGGCGAACGCGCTGATTGGGGTCGAGAAAGCCGCTTACTATCCGACGCTGAATCTCACCGGCGCGGGCGGCGCGCAAGGATCGAGCCTGGCGCGGCTTTTCTCTCTGCCGGCCTTATTCTGGTCGTTAGGCACTTCGGCGACACAGATACTCTTCGACGCGGGTCTGCGAAACGCGACCGTCGCGCAGTACACGGCCCAGTACAATGCGGACGTGGCTGCTTACAAACAAACCGTGCTGATGGGATTCCAGCAGGTGGAAGACTCGATCGCTACTCTGCGCGTCGCTTCCGATCAGATCGCTCGCGAAGAAAATGCTATCCAGGCCGCTCAGAAATACTTGGAGATCGCAACTTCGCGCTACGAGACCGGTCTCGATCCCTACCTGAACGTGATGACGGCGCAATTGACTCTGCTGTCCAATCAACTGACTCAGATGGGGCTGCGCGTGACCGAAATGACGGCGGCCGTCCAATTGGTCCAGGCGCTCGGCGGCGGCTGGAACGTCCGCCAATTGCCGGAAGCGTCAGCGGTTACCAGCAAGACCACCGAGAGCCAGGTTCAGGCCGGTCCACAGGCGCTTGGCTTCCGCTAATCCGGTCAGTCGCCATCACAATAGAAATAGCCGTCACAAAAGCTCGCCGGGTGGCGTTATTTCATTGTGAACGCAACACGTGAGGTCGAAGTTGGAAGTGAAGCAGCGGTTGGAGCGGATGCTACTGAAGGGGGCGCGGATTTAGAGTCCTTGTTTGCGATCCACTACAAGTGGATGGCGCGGCTGATAGCCAAGGTCACGCGGGACCCGGCGCGCGCCGAGGAGCTTGCGGTCGAGGCGCTTTTGAGATGGTCGGGCGACGGCAAGTCTCCGGGCGACGGCCCGGAACGGATGCTGCGCCGGACCGCCCTCCGCCTCGGTATAGACGAATTACGCCGCGCAACGCGGCGCGCCCGATATGAGTCCGTGGTTACCTTCCTTCGGGCGCCGCCCACTCCCGAGGAGTTAACGTCCGCGGAAGAGGAGCGCGAAAGGGTCCGTCTTGTGCTGGGGCGGCTGCGCCCGCAGCAATCGGCACTGCTGCTGCTTCGCTCCGATGGTTTGAGCTATGGCGAACTTGCCGCCACGCTCGGGTTGAATCCGGCTTCGATAGGGACACAATTGAGTCGCGCACAACAAGCATTCCGAAAGGAGTACACCAAACGATATGGAGAGAAATGAGGAAACTGCCGTGAGCCGCTGGACGGATGAGCGCCTGGCCGCTTTGCGCCCTGCCGCCGAATGGGATCCTAGCATTGCGCGCGGGTTGGCGCTTCTTAGAGAGCGCCGGCGCCCTGAGCGGAGAAATGCAACCAAGCATTCGTGGCTGATCGGCGGAGGCTTGATCTGCGTCCCGCTGGTGGCGATGCCGGCGACGCGGGCGTTCGCGCAACGCTGCGTATCGGCATGCGTGAGTGAATCGAGCTGGGTTAGGGGATTCTTAACCGGAAACGCCGCTCCGACCGCGCAGTACATCAAGCCAGAAGACCGCAAGATCGCTCCGGATTTCACCTTGAACGACGCATCTGGCCAACCCGTCACGCTGTCCGCGTTACGGGGCAAGGTGGTGCTATTGAACTTCTGGGCAACCTGGTGCGCCCCTTGCAACATTGAGATTCCCTGGTTCGGAGAACTGGCAGAGTCCCAGAGGGACGCCGGCCTGGACGTGTTGGGGGTTTCACTTGACGATGACGGCTGGGCGTCGGTGCGTCCTTACATTGAGGCCAGAAGGGTGAACTACCCGGTGGTGATCGGCGATCAGGAGATTGCACGGCAGTATGACGGCGTTTCGGCCCTGCCAACCACGTTGATCATCGACCGTTCCGGCCGGATAGCGGCCATCCATGTGGGGCTGTGCAGCAAACGCGAGTACGAAACCGATATTGCAGCTGCGCTCCGTGAGCATTAAGAGGAGATTACCAAAATGAGATTGGTCCACTTGGTGTTGCTTGGCACCGGCATGCTCGGGCCGGTCACGATCGCTACAAACGCCGCGAACCGGACTTCGGG
>JASHRP010000060.1 GCA_030037375.1 Bryobacteraceae bacterium
CCCCGCCGACAACCATGAAGAGCTTGCCGTCGCGAGTCAAGATGGTCGGGCTCATCGAAGACGCCGGGCGCTTACCGGGCTGAATCGCGTTCCCTTCGCCCTGAATCAGCCGAAACATATTCGGGGCTCCCGGTTTGGTGGTGAAATCGTCCATTCCGTCGTTCACCAGGAACCCGGCGCCCGGAATGCTGATCCCATTGCCGAATCCGTCGTTCAAAGTATAGGTGACCGCGACGGAGTTGCCTTCGGCATCCACCACATTGTAGTGCGTGGTCTCCGGGCCCTCCGCACCTGCAGGTTTGTCAGACAAGACCTGTTTACTGGGAGTCGCATGCGCGGGATCGATGGTCGCGCGGCGCTTTTGAATATAGGCGGGATCGAGCAATCCGGTTAGCGGAACCTTGAAGAATGCGGGATCGCCAAGATACTGGCTGCGGTCAGCGTAGAACCGGCGCATGACTTCGGCCATGTAATGAATGGTCGCGGCAGATCCTGCGCCGGATTTCTCGTAACCCGACCCCTCCAGCATTCCGAGCATTTGCAGAATTCCAAAGCCACCGGAGCTGGGCGGGGGCGCGGTGATGATGCCATAGTTTTTGTACTTACCGGTAAGCGCGGTCCGTTCGACAGCAGCGTAATCCTTCAGGTCATCGAGCGAGATCAAGCCGCCGTTTTTCGCCATCGCATCGGCGAGCATCTTCGCAGTCTCGCCTTCATAGAAATCTTTCGAGCCTGACTTGGCGATGCGCGAAAGCGTGCGAGCCAATTCCGGTTGGATGAAAGTATCGCCCAAGTCGTAAAACGCACCGTTCTTGAGAAAAATCGCCTTCGATTGGGCATCGCGCGAAAGGCTCCGCGAGCCCTTGAGCGACTCGGCAAAAGGATAGGTCACCGGAAAGCCTTTGGACGCGAGCTCTACTGCGGGCTCAACCAGCGTCTCCCATTTCAGCTTTCCGTATTTCTTCTGTGCGAGCTCGAATCCGCGCACGGTGCCGGGCACGCCGGCGGATCTCCAGCCTTCGATGCTGTCGCGGGTCGGATTTCCTTGCGCATCAAGATACATGTCACGCGAAGCTTTGCCGGGAGCAGCTTCGCGAAAGTCGATGAAGGTCGAGCGGCCATCGGCGAAGCGAACCAGCATGAAGCCGCCGCCGCCCAGATTGCCTGCGTAAGGATACGTTACGGCCATCGCGAAACCGACGGCTACGGCCGCATCCACGGCGTTTCCGCCGCTTTGAAGGATCTTTACTCCGATATCGGTGGCGAGAGGATCACCCGCGACGACCATGGCATGGCGGGCATGTTCAGGCTGGCGCGCGGCGAGCGATCCAGCGAGCGCAATCAGGCAAGCAACCGCTCTAAACCGCACCATTCATAGATTCTAGCAGGCGCTATCGCGGGAGCTTCGGCCATTCCTCGATCTTGACCCGCGCAACGACCGCGCTTCCGCCTTTTCCGTCCGGGCCGAAGACCAGCGCTTCACCGTCAGTCAAACCTGAAGTGTCCTCCGGAAACGCGGCGCTCATATTCGGGAAGTGGGTCACCAGGATGGTATTCGATTGTTTCGGAAGCTGCGTCACGGCTTTGCGTAGCCAGGCGGCCTGGGACTCCTTGGCCTCCTTCATGCTCTGGCCGTTCTCGCCGAGCTCCGGAACCGTCTTCGGCATCGGAAGCTGGGCGAGCCGGATGGTTTCCAGCGCGCGGTAAGTCGGACTCGATAACACCTCGCCAATCGGAATTTTCAAATCGCGCAAAGCCTTGCCGAAAGCGATGGCGGTGGTGCGCCCGGTTTCGTCCAACTGGCGCTCGTGGTTCACGTTGTCGGGATTCGTTGTTTTCGCGTCGGGCGTCTCGCGCGGCGAGCTCGCGTGGCGCATTACGATAACGTATCCCCCCTGGCCCAACGCGTTCACCAGCGCCGGGCCGGAGAGCGCCTGCGCATTCATGCCTGCAGCGATCGCCAGCCCCAACAGCATGGCTCTGCTTAGAGAATTCATGTCCGGTCTCCTATTTCTTTACTGCCTGAAGCGGCGTGCCTTCGCGAATCTCATCTGTCGCGCGCTTGACAATTAAATCGCCAGGCTGAAGCGAACCCATCACCTCGACCAAATCCCCCTCCGTGGCGCCCTTGCGTACGTCCACCCATTCCGCATGGCCATCGCGATCGCGCACGACGAAGACGCGCTCCGTGGTTGCGACCACGCTGGTGCGCGGAACCCACAGAGCAGGGCGCGTGCCACGGATGGGCCATTTGATCGAGGGATACATTCCGGGCGAAAGCGTTCCATAGGGATTCGATACGTCCAATTCGACGGGCATGGTACGGGTTTTCTCATCCAGGGAATGCGCGACGCGCGCGACAGTTCCGAAGTAGGCTCGCTCCGGGTAAGCCGGCACGTGAAACTCGACTTTCGTGCCGTTGGTGATGCTGCCGGCATCTTCCTCGGGGACCGGAACGACCACGCGCAATCGGGTCACTTGCTGCAGCACGAACAGCACCTGGTCCGCGCCGGTTCCGACCAGTGCGCCCGGGTGAACCAGGCGCTCCGTGATTACGCCGTCGAACGGTGCAGTGATACGAAGATACGCCTCCATGTCCCTTTCCGCTTCGGCGGCGGATTGTGCGGATTGCACGGCGTTCTCCCGAGAACGCACGACAGCTTGCGCGGCTTCGACCTGCTTCTGCGACTGGATCAACTCATTTCCAGCGATCGCGCCTGGAGTTTGCGAGGCTTTCTGCAATCGTTCATAGGTACTCTGAGTGGCCGCGAGCTGGGCCTCGGCTTGCGCTCGCCCCGATTCCGCTTCCTGCACTTTCGATGCGGCGGCTGCGATTTGAGCCTTCAACTCCGGAGCGCTGAGCTCGGCCAGAACCTGACCGTTGTCTACCCTGCTGCCGCGATCGACGTTAATCTTTTCCACGTAGCCCGGGACCTTTGCGTGAAGAGAGACGCTTAGGTAAGGCAGGATCTCGCCGGGAAGCTCCGTGGTACGCGAAACCGGCTTCGAGACCACCGGCACCAGGTCCGCAGTCTGGGACCACGCGAGCGCTGAGAGCGCCGCGACCAAGAGCGTTTTACCTAGCGTCATAATAGCGGCTGGCCGGATCCAGGGGATTTAAGGATGGAGAAGTCGCGGCGGCCTTTCCTTGCAGAACGAGATAAATCGCCGGCAAAATGCTTAGAGTCGTGATCGTCGATAAGGTCAGTCCGCCGATCACGGCTCGGCCGAGCGGCGCGGATTGCGCCCCGCCCTCGCCGAATCCGATCGCCATGGGCAGCATGCCGAAGATCATTGCCGCCGCAGTCATCAGGATCGCGCGCAGACGGCCCGATGCGCCCTCAGCAGCGGCGTCGATGGGCGTTTTGCCCTCGCGGCGGGCTCGCTCCGCGAAGGTTATCATCAAAATCGAGTTCGCGACGGCGATGCCCGTCGCCATGATTGCGCCCATGAAGGATTGAACGTTCAAGGTCGTTTTTGTTAGCAGGAGCATGAACAGAACGCCGCAGAGCACGGCGGGAATCGTCAGAATGATCGCCAGCGCGAGACGAATCGACTGAAAGCTTGCGGCCAGCAGGAGGAAGATCGAGGCGATCGCGAGCAACAAGCCCACGCGGAGACCCGAAATGGTCTGCTCCAAGGCGGGGATCTCGCCGCGCGTGGTTACGGAGACTCCGCGCGGAGGCTGCCCGGCTCGCGCGACCGCCGCGTTAAGCTTTTGCGCCGCGTCGCCTAGCGAAACGCCGCTGATATTCGCCGTGATGCTGACCACGCGCTGGCCGTTGCTTCGCTCAATCAATCCAGGCATGGTCCCGAGCTTCAATCCGGCAATATCTTCGAGACGAGGCTGCGACCGGCCATCCGGCATGACCGGAATCTCGCCGATCGCGTCCATACCCTGGATCCGATTTTGCGGCAGTTCCACTTGAATCTGGAATGCGTTCCCCGAATTCGGATCGCGCCAGTAATTGGGCTGCGTGAATCGGGACGAAGAAGTGGCAGGTGATACCGAATGAACGACGTCTGCCATGGTTAATCCGAACTGGCCTGCCCGGTCGCGGCTGATGTCGATATCAAGGGTTGGGTAGTTGACCTCCTGCGCGAACTGGAGATCGCGGAGGAAATCGAGCTTTGCCGCCTCCCCGCGGATCTTCTGCGCGTATCCATAGTCATCCGCCAAGCTGGTTCCGAGTACCGCGACTTCAACCGGGGTCGGCGATCCGAAGCTCATCACCTGAGTGACGATATCGCCCGCTTCAAAGGACACCTGCGATCCGGGCAGTTCGCGTGCCAGGCTCCGGCGCAGCCTCTCGCGCAGGGGCTCCCCACCCGGCGCATCGGGCTTCAACGCGAATTGAATGACCGCTTCCTGTGGACCGCTGGTGAAGAGGTGAATCAAGTCCACCGGATAGCTCGACGGTATCAGGCCAAGAAAATCGCTGGTGATCTCCACTCCATTACCGGTCTCGCGATGAATCACGTCCAGAGCGCGCAGGACCATGCGCTCAGTCTCTTCCACGCGGGTGCCCGCCGGCGCGCGAAGCCGCAATCGCAACAAGCGGGCGTCGGTATCCGGAAAGATCTCAGTTCCTACGCGGGGCGCGAGCAGATACAGCACAGCGAGGGAAGACGCGACGTAGGCGATCACCAACGGCCATCGCAGAGGCAGCATCCATCGCACGTATTGCGCGTAGAGGCGTCTGGTCCAGCTATCCTGCTCGCCCGGATGGGCCTGCTTCATCAGCCACGTCGCGAACACCGGGACCAGCGTGCTCGACAGCAGGTACGACGCGATCATCGCGAAACCCACGGCCAACGCCAGCGGGACAAAGAGTTGCCTTCCGACGCCTGCCATGAAGAAAGAGGGGACAAACACTGCGAGAATGCAAAGCATCGAAAGCAGTCGAGCGATCGCCGTGCGGCTGCAGGCTTCCACGACTGCCCGCGCGCGCGAAACTCCCGGCAGCATGCGGGTGTGGATGTTTTCGATCTCCACGGTAGCTTCGTCGACAAGCACGCCGACCGCGAGCGCCAGGCCGCCGAGCGTCATGATGTTGACGGTTTGCCCGGCTGCCCACAGTAGGATCACCGCGCTAAGCAAGGCGAAGGGGATGTTGAGAACGACGATCAGCGCGCTGCGCCAGTCGCGTAAGAAGATCAACACCATCAGACCTGTAAGCGCCGCGCCGAGCAATCCTTCGGTAATCAAACCGCGGATGGAGTTGGTTACATACGGCGACTGATCGAACTCCAGACGCACATCCACGTCTTCGGGCACGGCCTTCTTGAAGCTCGGGAGAGCCGCCTTCACTGCATCGAGCACGGAGAGAGTGGAAGCGTCCGCGCGTTTCGTCACCGGGATGTACACCGTCCGTTTCCCGTTGACGTGTGCATACGCGCTGATCAGGTCGGTGCCGTTCTCGATCGTTCCGATGTCGCGAAGGTAAATTGTCGTGCCCGATACCGGGCGGATAGGCGTGCTCAACAACTCGGCAAGATTGGGACCCAAGGCGGCGTTGGTCCGGGCGATGCGCTCGATATCGCCGGTCCACATATTGCCGGAAGGCATGACCAGGGTCGCCTTGCTAACCGCGCTGATAGCTTCATCCGGAGAGACGCGATACTGCCGCAGCTTGTCGGGATCGAGAGTGACCACGATGGTCCTCTGGTTTCCGCCGAACGGCGGTGGCGCCGAAACGCCGGGCAGCGTGGCGAATAACGGCCGCACGCGGTTCAACGCGTAGTCCTGCAGTTCGCCCTGCGTGTGCGCGTCGCTGCTGAAGACCAGTTGGCCGACGGCAACGCTGCCCGCGTCGAATCGCGTGATGAACGGCGGAACTGTGCCGGGAGGCATGAAGGCTCTCGCGCGATTCACGTAGCCGACGGTCTCGGACATCGCCTGACTCATGTTGGTGCCCTCGTGAAACACCAGCTTCATGAGCACCGCTCCCTGGATGCTCTTGCTCTCGACGTGATCGATTCCCGTGATGTAGAGGAAATGATACTCGTAATAGTAGGTGAGATAACCTTCCATCTGCGCCGGGTCCATTCCTCCGTAGGGCTGCGCGACGTAAATCGCGGGATCGCCCACTTGCGGAAAAATGTCGACGGGCATGCGCTGCCACGCTAGGACGGCGCACAAGGCGATGGCGACCAACGCGACGACTACCGTAATGGGTCTCGATAGAGCGGCCAGTACGATTCGCATTAGCGGCTAGCCTCCGTGATGAATGGCTGAATGTCCCCTCGAGCCGTCTCGAGTTCCAGTCTGGCTCTCCACACGCTCAAGCGCGCCAGCGCGTCGTCGATTCGGGATGCGACCAGCAATCGCTGCGCCTGCGCGACATCGTCAATCGTGGCGAGCCCGGATTGATACCGGGCGGTTGCCTGATCGAGCGTAGCTTGCGCGGAGGCGATTTCGGTGGGCGTGATCGCGGCCACACGCCGGGCACCCGCGAGCGACGCAGCCGCGGCGTTGTATTGCGCTTCGAGCTTGGTAGCAATCACTTGCGATTGCGCCTGAGCGGCGCGCAGATTCGCGCTCTGCGCGGCCTGCTGCTCGCGAATCGCATAGCGGTCCATGAAGGGGAACGTAACGGTCAGACCGAGGCCGAAGTTCTCCGTAGTCGGTGCTAATCCGTTCAATGCGCCCAGCCGTTCGCCGTTGCTCTCCAGGCCGGTGCCTCGCGCTGACGCCAGGCCCTGTACCGCGAACCGCGGATAATTTACGTGCCCGAGCGCATCCAATCGCGCTTTCTGCTCGGCGACGGCCGCAGTTTGCTCTAGCGAAGCGGGGTGAGAGCCAGAGTTCAATGAGGGAAGAGCGTCCGGCGGCAACTGCTCCAGCATTTTGCCGGTATCGAGCTCCATAGCCGACGCAGGGCCCACGAACTCCGATAGGTTCGCGCGCGCCACGTCGATGGCCTGTTCAGCCTTCGCCACCTGCGCCTGGGCTTGTGCGAGCTCACTTCTGACGCGGGATTCATCCGCTCCAGGTCGAAGTTCCGAATCGACCAGCGCGTGAACGCTGCGCAGCAGGATCTGCCAGCTTTCGACCGAGGCTCGAGCTGCTTCGGCCGCTTGCTGTGCGGCGAGAACCGTCAGATATACGTCAGCGGTTGCAACCGTGATGTCGTAACGCGTCCGGCCCACCGTGGCTTCCGCGTGGTCGCGAACAGCCGTCGCCGTGGCGACGTTCGCCTTCCGCAGGCCGAAATCGAAAGGTTGCCACGTCACGAGCACGCCCATGCCGCTATCCCAGACGGTTCCGAAATTGTTGGAGGGAACGCCGTCAACACCGGGAATCACGCCCTGCGGCAAAAGCAGCCCGTAATAGGTGTTGCGGGTCGCGCGATTCGCTTGCGCAAGTCCATCCACTTGGGGCAGATAAGCCGTTTGCGCCAGCCGGATGCCCGCGGCAGCGGCGTTCATCTGTTCCTGACTGACTCGAATCGACGGGTAGTTCTGAGCCGCCGCATCAACGGCCTGCTGCAACGTCAACCGCGAGCTTTGCCCGAAAGCGCACGATGCCGCGATCAGCAACACCCCTATGGGCCGGATCATTTTCCCTCAATCAACTCGCGGAATAGCTCGCGCACTTTGCCCTTGGCTGCCGCCAGAGCCTTCTTGCCGAGAGGAGTCGCGCGATACTCCTTGCGGATTGACCGCCCATTACGCTTCGAATCGGAACGCAAGTAACCCTTTTTCTCCAGGCCGTGCAGGATTGGATAAAGGCTTCCGGGGCTAATCCGGTACCCGTGGCGGTTCAGCTCCTCGATCATGCCCAGCCCGAAGATCGGCGGCTCTTCGACCGCATGATGCAGGACGTGCAGCCGGATCAATCCGGAATAGAGGTCGCGGTCCGCATCGAACTCGTCCTTCGTTTTCGGCATTCGATAACGAAGATAGAATATGCCAAGGTTGCGCGGCTGTCAAACCCTTGCAACAACCCTTGCGCAACCCTGCGCAGCGTAACTCAGCTCTTCTTGACCAGGGCCGCCACGAATTCCGCGTCGGAGTCCGCGAGCACGTTCTTGGGAACGTAACCGTAACCCTTATCGCCCCAATCGTCGCCCCAAGAATTCTTCAGGATGTAAAAATTGCCCGTGTAGCCGACGATGAGCATGGCGTGGCATCCGTGCCGGCCGCTGGGAGGCTCCGCCGCGTTGAATAGGCCGTCGCGCCCGACCTTCGAAAACGCCGGCCCGGTATTCATCGCCACGTGCACCGGGCAGCCCGCGCTCAAAGCCTTGCGAACGTCGTCGAGGGCAATCGGATGCGGCGTGGCGTCGAGCACGTGTTTTTCGGCGTCCGCGCTCAAGACACGCTCTGACGCGGCCGGCGCTTGACTGTCGTCGGGCCACAATTCCTGACGGCAAGTCCCCTCTTGGGCCAGGACGCGGCCCGGATCGGGACCGCCGACAGTTCCATCGCCGCCGGAATATGCATACTGATAATCCTGCGCGTCGCCCTGCATTCTCTGGAATTCGAGCATGGTGAATGACGGCGAAAGCCGAGGCGAGGAGCCGTTTTTCATCGCCGTCACCAACTCCGCGGCGTGAGTCCAGGCGAACGCCGAGCAGCGGGAGGTCTGCCCCTGGTCGCCCACAGGCGAGCAATGCTTGCGCAGATCCACCGCATCTTGGACCAGGACGGAATCGAATGCGGGAGGCAGTGGCTGAGCCGGAACACGCTCTCCCCGCTGCGGCACGGAAACGTCGACGTTACTGAAATCGATGCCCGTATACTGCCCCATCAAATACGCGAGCATCGCTTGCGTAACGAATCCGAAAGCATGCAACTGCCCATTGCGTTCGAAGAGCTGCAGCGTTTCGGAGCTTCCGGGCGCAATCTGCTCGAAGCCTTGGGTGAACCCGGTTTCAGTGAACGGAGTGTAGCCTTCGTCCACGCGTTGCGTGGCCATGGTGTCGCCGAAAAATTCGTGATCGCCGAACAGATTTTGCGCCGACGCTTGATAATCGTCCTCGGACCAGTCTCCGTCGTCTTCCTGGAAATCGTCAGCAGTCGCGTTCGGGAAATCGGCGGCGGCAAGGGCTGTGTCGTCATCGAGCCCGATCAGATCATCCGGGTCGGAGAAGGAATCGTTGATGTTATCGTCGCCATCGCCCCCCCCATCGCCGCCGTTCCCGTCGCCACCATCCCCGCCCCCCGCGGCCCCGTCGGCGTCTGCTTCGTCATCATTGTTATCGCCGTCGTTGCCGGAATCGTCGTCTCTGTCGTCGCCACCGTCGTCGTTGGAGCCGTTATCGTACCCGCCCTCATCGTAACCACCATCGCCGCCGTCCCCGCCATCTCCGCCGTCGCCGAAGAAGCCGCCATCGCCGTCATCGCCCATCCAGTACTTGTCCCCATGCATACCGATTCATCGTAACAACATGAGTTGAAAGACTTGTGAAAAACAGATGAGAGCAGTTGATGCTTATACTGTCAGGAAAGCCCAAGGAGCTACCTCAACAAAATGGGAAACCTGTCAGTTCCTATTCGCGCCGCACGACTGTGCGCGCTCTCTCTTCTAGCCGCCGCCGCGTTCGCGCAATCGGCCCCGCCGGATTTGGAAAAACGCCTCGCCGATCTTGACAAAGCCACGAAATCCGCCCAGATGGCTGGTGACAACGCGTGGATGCTGACCAGCGCGGCTCTCGTGTTGATGATGACCGGCCCGGGCCTCGCGCTGTTTTACGGCGGACTGGTACGGCGAAAGAATGTGCTCAGCACGATGATGCACAGCTTCATCCTCATGGCCGTGGTCACGATGCTGTGGGCCGTGGTGGGGTACAGCATCGCCTTCGCGGAAGGCACGCCGATTTTCGGCGATCTGCGCTATGCGTTTCTACGCGGGGTTGGCGCCGCGCCAAACGCGGACTATGGCGCGACCATCCCGCAAGAGACCTACATGATCTACCAGTTGATGTTCGCCATCATCACTCCGGCGCTTATTTCGGGCGCGTTCGCGGAGCGGATGAAATTTTCCGCGATGATGCTGTTCACCGCGTTGTGGTCCTTACTGGTCTATTTTCCAATGGCGCACATGGTGTGGGGCAAAGGCGGATTGTTCAACGCCAGCCTGGGCGGTAAGATTCCCGCGTTCGATTTCGCCGGCGGCACGGTGGTGCACATTACCAGCGGCGTGTCTGCGCTGATATGCGCGCTGTATCTGGGCAAGCGGCTTGGGTACCCGGACGAATCGATGCGTCCGCACAATCTGGTTTTGAGCACCGTGGGAGCATGCCTGCTGTGGGTCGGCTGGTTCGGATTCAACGCTGGCAGCGCGGTGAACGCCGGCTCGCTTGCGTCGAGCGCTTTCGTCGCGACGCACTTCGGAGCCGCCGCAGCGGCGCTGGGATGGATGTTTGCCGAATGGCTGCATGCCGGTAAGCCCAGCATGCTGGGCGCGATCTCCGGCTGCGTCGCGGGATTGGTCGCGATTACGCCGGCGTCCGGTTTCGTGCAGCCGTTCCCGGCCATCGTGATTGGAGCCGCTGCTGGAGTGGTTTGCTTCCTGATGGTCACGGCGGTGAAGAAAAAATTCAACTATGACGATGCTTTGGATGCGTTCGGAGTGCACGGGATCGGTGGTACGCTCGGCGCGATCCTCACCGGCGTCTTCGCCACCAAGGAGATCAATGACGTTTATTCCGGTAAACCGATGGGCTGGATCGACGGCAATTTCGGCCAGGTGCTGAACCAGGCCGCGGCAGTGGCCGTGTCTTGGGTCTTGGCAATCGTCGGGAGCTGGATCATCCTTAAAATTTGCGACGTCATCTTGGGCGTGCGCGCGGAAGAGCAGGATGAGGTCGAGGGTCTCGATCTGAGCATGCACGGCGAGGAAGGCTATACTTTCGAAGGATGAGCGTCCCCGCGCTCTTAGGGCAAGGAGATTCCATGAAGAAAATCGAAGCCATCATTCAGCCGCACAAGCTGGAGGACGTCAAAGAAGCGTTGAAGTCCATCGGCGTGGACGGGATGACCATTACGGAGGTGCGCGGCCACGGCCGGCAAAAGGGGCACAAAGAAGTCTACCGGGGAATGGAGTATCAGGTTGACCTTCTGCCGAAGGTGAAGATCGAAATGGTCATCACCGACGCCCGCCACGACGAAGTTATTCGCACGCTCACCGCGGCTGCCCGCAGCGGGAAAATCGGCGACGGAAAAATCTTCGTCTACGATGTCGCCGACGCTATCCGCATTCGTAACGAGGACCGCGGCGAAGCCGCGCTGTAGGCTTACGCTGGGGCGCCGGGATTTTGTATAATTCTTTCGGAGTCTTGATCTTCGAGGTCTAAGTCGGCCTCTTTCTCCAAGGTGGAGAGTATGCGTAACGCCCGTGTCGGATGGTTCGCCGCGCTCATGGTTGCCGCGCTAGTGGCCATTCCTTCTCCCGCCGCAACGAAATCCTCAGACTTGACCGTCGTTCTGGACTTCAAAGGCCCGCATTCGGCAAAATCGGTCGATGCCATGAAGCAGGAAACGCAGGGCATCCTCAAGAGCGCCGGGGTGCATCTCGATTTCAAGTCGCGCGAAGAGGCGGCCAGCACCTCGGTTGCGGATTTGGTTTTCGTGCGTTTCAACGGCGCCTGCGAGCTCCCGCCCGCGCCGCTCTACGACGAGCTCGGCGAGATCGGCCCGCTCGCCTCGACTTACGAAACCGACGGGCAAGTCCAGCCGTTCAGCGAAGTCTCCTGCGACCGGGTGGGCGCCTTTGTCCGTTCTGGAATGCATGGAGGGGATTTCAAAATGGGCGATCTTCTGATCGGCAAGGCTTTGGGCCGCGTCGTCGCGCATGAGCTGGTGCACATGCTGACAGGGCAGGCGAAGCACAGCCATCAGGGCGTTTTTGAGCCCGCTTTGACCGTGCAGCAGCTAATTGCGGGAGAGCTGCCGCTCAGCCCTGGAGACTTGGAGCGGCTCCGCTCCCGTCCGTAGTCCCGTTCCCATTGCAGCGGCGCGTTCGCGCAGGTATTGAATCGCGTACAGCGAGCATCCGATCAGCACCGCCGCTACTGCGTTC
>JASHRP010000534.1 GCA_030037375.1 Bryobacteraceae bacterium
GGCACGTTTTCAGTGTGGCACGTTATTCTAGGTTCTGCGATGTCCGCGCCCACACTGCTGGTGATCGCCAACCCCTCGGCGCCCTATCTGGGCTCGCTCGCGCGAGTGTCAGAGCAGGCGCGGACCATCGTCAGCGACGATCCGGAACAGCTGCATGAGGCCGCGCCGGAAGCCGACGCGATCTTATATGCCGCTACGAAGGCCAGTCTGCTGGCCGGAGTGTTACCGCACGCGCCGAGAGCGCGCTGGATTCATTCCATGTGGACCGGAGTGGAGGTGCTGCTGACGCCGGAAATGCTGGCGCATCCCGCTCAGTTCACCAACGGCCGCGGCGTATTCCGATGGCCGCTGGCGGATTGGGTAGCAGCGGTCATGCTCCACTTCGCCTTCGATCTCGGACGGATCATCCGCCAGCAGCAGGCGGGCGTTTGGGAGCCGTTCATTGCCAGCAGACTCGAAGGGAAGACCCTGGGAATCGCCGGGTACGGTTCGATCGGAAGCGCGGCCGCGGCGCGCGCGAAAGCCTTCGAGATGCGCGTCATCGCGATGCGCCGGACATCCACGCCCTCCGATGGTTTGGTGGATCGCAGCTACACTCGCGAGCAACTTCACGAACTTATTCCAGCAAGCGATTATTTGCTGGCCGCGCTGCCCCTGACGCCTGAGACACGGGGTATGATTGGCGCGGCGGAGATCGGCGCGATGAAATCGAGCGCGGTGCTGATCAACATCGGCCGCGGCCGCGTGATCGACGAGCCGGCATTGATCGCGGCACTTGACTGCGGAAAGATTCGAGGCGCGGCGCTGGATGTGTACAGCGTCGAACCGTTGCCGGCCGGACACCCGTTTTACAAAATGAACAACGTTCTGCTCTCGCCCCATACCGCGGACCGCGTCGAAGGCTTTATGGGGCCGCCCGTGGATGCATTTCTTGAGAATCTAGACCGATTCGTTCAAGGCATGCCGCTTGAATACGTCGTGGACAAGCATGCCGGCTACTGAGACCTCCGGCTCTACCGTTACTTTCGCGGATATCGAAGAGTCGAGCAAGCGGATCCGCCCTATCGCCAAACGCACACCGGTGCTGACCTCGCGCGGCTTCGACCAAGCCGCCGGGTTCAAGGCGTTCTTCAAGTGCGAGAATCTGCAAACCGGCGGTGCGTTCAAGATTCGCGGCGCATCCAACTTCGTCTCGCGGCTTACGCCGCAGCAGTTGAAGCGCGGCGTGGTCGCGTATTCCAGCGGCAATCATGCGCAGGCCGTCGCGATCGCAGCCCGGCATTGGGGCGCATCCGCAACGCTGGTAATGCCGCTCGACGCGCCGCGGTCTAAAGTCGAGGCGACAAGGGCGCAAGGCGCGCGCATCGTTACCTATGACCGCCTGCGTGAGGATCGAGAGGCGATTGGGAAACGGATCGCCGAGGAAATGGGCGCGACCCTGGTCCCTCCGTTCGACCACCCCTGGACCATCATGGGTCAAGGCACGGCGGCGCTGGAGTTGATGGAGCAGATTCCCGATCTGGACGCGTTGGTGGTCCCGGTCGGCGGCGGCGGGCTTATCTCGGGTTGCTCGATCGCAGCCAAGCATCTGCGTCCTGGGATTCGGGTGATCGGCGTGGAGCCAGTGGACGCCAACGATACCTTCCTTTCGCTCGCGGAAGGCAAGCGTGTGGAAATTGCCGCGCCGAAGACGATTGCCGACGGCCTGCGCAGCCCGTCGCCGGGCGTACTGACATTTCCGATCATCCAGCGCAATGTCGAGCGGATCGTGCTGGTCACCGATAATGAGATTCGCGAAGCCATGAAGTTTCTGCTCATCCGCATGAAGATTCTGGTGGAACCGAGCGGAGCAGTCACGGCCGCGGCGGCGCTCTCCGGAAAACTGGGAGGCAAGCTGGGACGCGTGGGCCTCATACTTTCGGGGGGAAACGTCGACCTCGAAATGCTGGTGGAGTTGCGGTGATTCCGATTTTTCTGGCGCTGTTTCTGTTTGCCGATCCATTTTGGATCAGCAAGCCGCCGGCAGAGTGGTCGGACCCGCAGTTGCTCGCTCTATTGAGCAATTCGCCCTGGGCGCAGGCAGTCGATGGCCCGGGCCCGGGCGCGCCACCGGTGCAGGTGTATCTGGCGACGGCTGCTCCGATAGTGTTGGCGGAGAAAGAGCGCGACCGGCGTATCCAGGTCCGCCGTCCTCCCGGAACCCCCGCGCCGGATAAAACGGAATACCGGCTTTGGCTGGAAGATCAGAACGGATCTCAGATCGTCCTGGCCGTTCACATCCAGAACAATCGCGGATTTCTGGATGAGCGCGAGGTACGCAAGATGGAGGACGAAACCGAGATGCATGCCGGAAAGAAGAAGTTCAAGCTCACTGGCAGCTTCCCTCCGTCGGAAAGCGACCCCTACCTGCGGCTGGCCTTCCCGCGCCAGGTGGAGCTAAGCGACAAGACCCTCCGGTTCGATCTGTACCTGCCAGGCGTGCCATCGCCATTCCGCAGCGCGGAGTTCACGCTGAAGGACATGGTCTCAGGCGGGAAGCTGGAGCTGTAGCGGCGCTGCCGAGATTGCGAAAGGCTAAGGTATGCGTTCGAGCGCCGGCGGACGCCAAGTTCCATTGAGGATGGCTTCCTTCGGCCAATACAGCCGAATGGTGAGATTGAAAGGCCCGCTCCCTGAGGGAAGCCAGTTCGATTCTTGGCCGGGTCCAGGGCCTTGGGCCTGGATATAAAGATCGAGGGAACCATCGGGGTTGAATTTCAGTTGGTCCCGATCGCCGATGGCATACCGATTTATTGGATTCGCAATGAAATACCCGTCCCGGTCGTAGGCAGTGATCGACCAGAAGGCTCGCACCGGAGGCAAGTTGGACTTTTCAAAATGCATGCGGTAGCGCATGGAGCCGTTGAGCGCCTGACCAGCGCCGTCGGCTGTGCTGCTGATGTAGATGGCGTCTTCCGGTGGATTTGCACCGAGCCCGACGCGCGCGACGACAGCTCGGCCCATGTAGTCGGTCCCATAACGGCCGATAGTGCGGTCGAACGTTCCCCAGCCGGGTTTCGTGGATGCGGCGGCGGTAACCAGCCTTTCAATTCGAGCGGATGCGGCGCGCGCTCCCTCATTCAGAGCTTGCAGTTGATCCGCGGTGAGCTTCGAGGCATCGAAATCCTGGCCGGGAACTATGCCAATGCGGGCAAGATCGCGAACCATAGGGGCATCCGCGGCATGCGGCGGATTGGCCTTCATGGCTTTGGCGAAGGCGGCGAAGAAGGCGCCGGGCTCCATCGCTTTAACCTGGTCGGGTGGCGTTCCACCCGCGTCGGTTCCGAAGGCCAGGGCTGAACCAAGCTTCTGCTCACCATCGGGGTACGCGCTTAGCGGCATCATGCGCATACCTCGTTGAAACTCCTGGACGTTGTCGTAATCGGAGACGCCGTTGGTTTGGGTCCGGCCAAGAAGCCAAACAATATTGGTAGCCGAATCGTAGCGGGTGACGTGTTGCGGAAGTTCGCCGTTCCAATGCGGACCTACGACGGCGAACCACCCCTCAGCGGTTCCGGTGGTTCGCTTGCCGGGGTCCGCAAAGGTCTCGGTCCAAGCGTCCATGAACTGCAAGAGGTAA
Organism: Bryobacteraceae bacterium; assembly: GCA_030037375.1. GTDB lineage: Bacteria > Acidobacteriota > Terriglobia > Bryobacterales > Bryobacteraceae > Palsa-187. The sequence goes on from JASHRP010000534.1 coordinate 3,620, forward strand.
AAGCGGCCACCCGAATCGGGAACGTGGATCAGGATGGGCTCCCGTGACAAGTCAAGCCAAGCTGTCGAATAGAGAGTGTCGGCATTGGGCCGGACGATGCGACGAGTGTCCGGGCGCGGAAACTGCGGGACGTGAGTGAAGAGATTGACCGGCAGCTCGCCCCGCGTGGCTTCAATGAGGACGAGGGGGTAAGCGTAAATGTAAGCGCGTTCCGCGATGTCGCGGAGTTCGGATGAGGCGCTTTGTGCGTTGAGCATGGCTACGGCCAGAACGGCGATCGCGATGGTTCGGCGCATGCTTACATTTAAGCAGAGGCGCTACGGCCTTACGTCTTCGAAGTCTTTGAAAACAGCCCCAGCAACCCGCTGAGCGATGACGATTTCTTGGCTCCCTCGGTCCGGCCGCCCAGCCGGTCGGCGAGTTGCATGATGCTTTTGCCGAACGGCGTGCTGGGCGGAATGGGCTTGCCTTCCATCAGCGCGCTCTGCACGGCCATGTAATCGCTGGGCAGGCTGTCGTAGACTTCGGTGTGCAAGGCGGTTCCGATCACCTCGCGGCTCAGTCCCACTTCCCGGTCGTAGCGATTCACCACCAGCCGGACCTTCCATCGCCCGATTCTGTTGGTGTCCAGATAGGAAAGGGCTCGCTGCGCGGCCTGCAGCGCGGGAAGCTCATTGGTGGTAACCAAGAGAATCTCGCTAGCCAGGCGAGCCTGATTCAGATTCCATTCGCCGTACACGCCGCCCGCATCGATCACGACCACGTCGTAGGCGTGGCGCGCATATTCGATGACCGGCGTGGGGTCGCGCAGGTCCTGGATTCCTTCGGCGATCAACTCCGGAGCGAGCAGAACATCGACTCCGTCCACCTGCGTGACCATCGCCTTCCACAAGTCAGCATCCAGCTCGTTGGCGCGTTGCAGGACGTCCAGAAAGCTGTATTCGGATTTGATCTTGAGAAGAAAGGAGAGCGTGCCCGTTAGCAGATCGAGATCGGCCAGCAGGATGCGGTTGGCGCCGTGCCGTTTCCATTGGAACGCCAGATTGCAAGCTACCGTGGACGCTCCGCAGGCGCCCTTCGCGGGCATGACTGTGTAGATTTTCGCCGGTTCTTTGGCCGAGCCTTCCCCCAGGCCCTGCACCCGCGCGACCTTGTCCAAGGCGGCTTGGAGCTGGTCGGCGGTAAATGGCTGAATCAGAAAATCGGCCGCGCCGGCGCGCAGGCAACGCAGGATCAGGTCGGGGTCGTTCCCGGCGAGCAGCGCCAGCGCCTGAACGCCCGATCCTAAACGGCCAATCTCTCCGAGAACCTGGACTGCCTGTTCGCGATCCGAAATAGCGTCCAACAGTACTACGTGGGGACCACCCGCGGCCGCTTCGTGAAGATCGCGGGGGGTGGCATACGTCTTGATGTAGTTGATTCTGGCGCCCGGCAACTGCGAACTCAGCAAAGGCTCGAGTTCCTCGACCATCCGCGCGCTCGGGCTGATGACGATCACCCGTCGAGCCACGGGCGGGGAGGACTCACGATGCTGCATGGAGGAGCGCTAGCCAGTTTGAAACAGTGCCAAACAAGTAAATCGGCTAGAAGCGATCATAGCATGAGAAGCTCCTGAACTTTCCGCTACTAAGCCAGTGATACACACCTGGCCGATGCGTCTTTGCAACTTCGACCTTAGACCGGGTGACACAGCGAGGATGGTGAAAACAAGCGACCTCTCATGATCAATTCAAACACACGCAATGCGGGCCACTTAGCGGCCCTTTCCGGATCGGGCGTGATGAAGTCACCCGTCGGGCTCCTGAATCGGGACCCCGGAGCGATGAATCGGGACGCGGGAGCGATTGAACCAGGAGCGGGCAATCGGGACAGCGCGACTGCGCCAGCCGATGAAACGGCTCGCCTGCAGGGGCAGGCGAAAAGGGCGGTCGCGGTTTGCGACACCCAACCCGTTACGGCCGAGGGGATTCGGACACTCATTGAGGGCAACGTCGACCTGCGATTCCAGCAAATTACGGACTCGCTCGGGTCCGCTCTGGAGCTGGCGAAGCGCAATCCGCCGGACGTGATTGTCGTCGACAAGGCCTTCGGAATTCAGGCTGTGCTGGAGTGGCTGAATTCCATTCGCCAAGCGATTCCCAACATTGGTGTTGTGATCTGGGGCGTTTCCGTGACGGAGGCCGAAGCGTTGCGTTTCTTGCAAGCCGGGGCGCGCGGAATTCTGCGCAAGACCGCTACTGTGCCAATGGTCCTGGCTTGTCTGCGCACGGTCGCGGAGCAACGAAGTTGGATGGAGGACTCGGTGTTCCGGGACTCCAGTCGCTCCGATCGCTATCCTCGCAGTGAGCTGACCGCTCGTGAGCAGCAGGTGCTGGAACTGGTCGAGCAGGGGTTCAAGAACAAAGAAATCGCGGTTGAACTTGGCATCCGGCCCGGTACCGTCAAGATCCACCTGAAACATATCTTCGAGAAAACGGGTGTAAGGGGCCGCTATGGCTTAGCTCTGAGCGGACTCAAAGATCGCGGGTTGGTATCCCTGCCTGCCTGAGCGGAGCCCGTCTT
>JASHRP010000535.1 GCA_030037375.1 Bryobacteraceae bacterium
CCGGAAGCACTAAGCGACCTTTGAGCGACTTTTAGGTGACCGAATTGCTCCGCCGCGCCGTCTTAGCCCAATTCGTACCCAAGTTCGTCGCCATTTCACGCAGTTTCAGCGACGCTGTTCGTCGATTGAATGCGTTTCCCCCTCAGCAATGAGGATCTGAATATGCTTATGCCTGCGACATAGGAATGGACAGGTGGACTTTGCGGCGCGCTGAGCGCATTTTAGCCCGCGACCTCCATCACGCTACAGAGACCTTGCGACTCGCCGATCGTTCCCGGGGAGGTTTGCGACGCAGTATTTCGGCGTTGGGTGGATTTCGTTATGAAGGGCACGGTTCCAGAAGATTTAAATCTTTCCTAAAGAGAGAGAATCGTCGAGCCAACATCACTCCACCACACGTTGCACTGAAGCTGTCGATAATTCAGGCTGGTTATCACCCACGGGCGCGCTGCGGCCGGCCGTTTCGGCTCGTCCGGCACCAGACGCGTCCTCCGCCCTCACCTCTTTCCCTGCCAATCCGCACGATTTCTAGGCAATCCTGCCGATATGTAGACGCATGACGATCCAGATCCGGAGTTGGTGGCGCTCCACCACAACACCAGCTCTATTTGCACTGGGGCGTTGTCCCGTTGCGAGTAAGCCAGTCGCCATCTTGACTCTTTCTATATTTCCACTATCATCGAAATATGGGTACGGGGGCGCCGGATGGCAAGGAAAGAAGATCCTGAACTGATTGCTCGCTACGCGGACATGCTTTCCGCGATGGGTACAGAACCGCGTCTGCGTATCGTCCGCCTTCTCTTGAGCGCGCATCCCGAGGGGATGGTCGTCGGCGAGGTCGGCGAGGAACTGGGGATTCCCTCCAGCACCCTGTCACATCATCTCGAAAAACTGAAGAGTGAGGAGCTGGTGCGCGTCAGGCGCGAGGGCACCTACCTCTGGTATTCGGCGAACACGGAAGTCTTGCAGGAGCTTCTCGGCTTCCTTTACGCGGAATGCTGCACCCGGAACAAGGCGATAAAGCCGCAGAAGATTGTCTGCTGCAGGTGAGGACTTCACGTGATTAAGCCCCAAGTGCTGTTTCTCCCCCGGCAATTCGCGCCGCACGCAGATGGCCGAAGGGTTCCTGCGGGCCATGGCGGGAGACCGGTTCGATGCGATGAGCGCCGGAAGCGAAGAAACGCCGCTCGATCCGGAAGCCGTTGCCGTGATGTGGGAGAGCACGCATAGGGAGGTTATGGCTATGAGCACGATCAAGGACATCGTTAAAGGGAAGTACGGCGAGGCGGCGCTACGCGTCGTCAAAGGACAAGGAAACGGCTGCTGTGGAGCTTCCGCGCTCGACGGCTGCGACCCGATTACGTCAGACCTCTACGATGCTGCGCAGGCAGGCGATCTGCCCGAAAAGGCGGTCGCGGCATCGCTTGGTTGCGGTAATCCCACGGCCCTTGCCGAGTTGAAAGCCGGTGAAACTGTTCTGGACCTCGGCTCGGGCGGCGGCATCGACGTTCTGCTTTCCGCGAAGCGCGTCGGCCCTGCCGGCAAAGCGTACGGTCTCGACATGACCGAAGAAATGCTTGCGCTCGCGGAAGAGAACAAGCGCAAGAGCGGCCTTAGCAATGTCGAGTTTCTCAAGGGCGAGATCGAGAATATCCCGCTGCCCGACAATTCGGTCGACGTCATCATCTCGAACTGCGTGATCAACCTGTCGGGCGATAAGGATCGCGTGATGCGAGAGGCTTTCCGTGTGCTGAAGCCCGGCGGCCGGTTCGCGGTCTCCGATGTGGTCGTGCGCGGCGAAGTTCCGCCCGAGGTCAGGAAAAGCATGGAGCTGTGGGCCGGCTGCATTGCGGGCGCGCTCGAGGAGATGGATTACGTAAAGCTGCTGGCGAAGGCCGGGTTCGATGCAATCGACGTAGAGCCCACACGCATCTACGGCATCGAAGATGCCCGGCAACTCCTGACGGGGCAAGGCCTTGACGTAGACACGATCGCGCCGCTGGTCCAAGACAAGTTCATGGGCGCCTTTGTGCGGGCGGTCAAACCTGCGGCGCGGTTATGACATTCGCACGCCGCCTCGCGGCCGAACTGCTGGGAACGGCGCTGCTGCTGGCCGCCGTTGTTGGCTCCGGCATCATGGGCGAGCGCCTCAGCGGCGGCAATGTCGCAATCGCCCTGCTGGCGAACACGCTTGCGACGGGCGCTACGCTGGTCACGCTCATCTTTACTTTCGGGGCGATTTCCGGCGCTCATTTCAATCCCGCCGTCACGCTGGCGGACGCGAGCCAGGGCGGGATCGGATGGCGCGAGGTTCCCGGATATATCGCGGCGCAAACGGCGGGCGCGATGCTGGGCGTGTGGGCCGCTCACCTGATGTTTGCGGAACCGGTTCTTCAGGTATCGCATCGCGTCCGTGCGGGCGGAGCCCAACTATTCAGCGAATTCATCGCGACATTCGGACTGCTCTCCGTTATCTGGGGATGCGGGCGCTTGCGCACGGAAGCCGTACCCTTCGCTGTCGGGCTTTACATTACCGGCGCGTACTGGTTTACGGCGTCCACATCATTCGCGAACCCGGCCGTGACGCTCGCGCGGAGTTTCACGAATACGTTCGCCGGCATCCGGCCCGCCGATGCTCCCGGCTTTATGGCTGCCCAGCTCGCTGGCGCTTTTGCAGCGACGTTCCTCTTCCGATGGCTGGCGCCGTCATTGCCCGAACAGGCACGCGATGTCGTCGTGCCTCACGCGCCGAAAGAAGCCGCACATGGCAGATAGAAAGCGGGTGCTGATTCTGTGCACGGGAAATTCGGCGCGGTCGCAAATGGCGGAGGGTTTGCTGCGCCATGACGCCGGAGACCGCTTCACGGTGGAAAGCGCGGGAACCAAACCAAGCACCGTTCGCCCCGAGGCGATAGCGGTGATGAAGGAAATCGGCGTCGACATCACATCGCACCGCTCGAAGCATGTGGACGAGTTCGCGGGGCAGAATTTCGACTACGTGCTGACAGTCTGCGACAACGCGAAGGAGAGCTGCCCGGTTTTCTTCGGCGAGGCGACGCGGCTGCATCATAGCTTCAACGATCCGGCTACTGTTGAGGGCACGGAGGAAAAGCGGCTGGCTGCATTTCGGCAAATCCGCGACGAGCTACGCTCATACCTAAACAGCTTTCCAAAGGCGGAGTGATGCAATCGACTGAGATGACCTCAAAAGTACAGAATCAAAATGAGTTTGCGGCAACGATGCGTGAAGGGGACTTTGCCGAACCGAGGGCGGAGCCGAACTCGACGAGCGGACGCCTAATTGAGCTCGTGCCGGGCCCTCTCGTTGGAGTCGCCGCGCTGAAGAAACGCCTCACTACCTGCCCCGCCCCTTGAACCTGTAACAAGAACCTTCATTGTTTTCTTCTTCCGCGGCCCGTTGCCGCTCCTGAGTTTGATACGAAGTAAGGCTGCCATCGCGCCAGAAAGCGGTCATATCGCCGCTGCCCATCATTCGCGCAAGCCGCTTGCCGGCGACGCGGCGCTCGATTGCCTCCGCGGCCCGGCTTCAACGTGTGCGGCTGCCTTGCTAACAGGCCGCAGGTCTATCGGCGTCGAACTCGCCGCTGAGTATTTCAACCAGGCATCAGCGCGGTCGGCTCGCGTGAAGGAGAGAGTCGCAGCCAAGCGGCTCTCTCCTCTCATTCCAGCATTGGAAAATGACGCGTGCGTCCCGCCGCTTTCCTTAGCTTCAGCTCTCAACGTCTATTGAAGTGAATAAGCGACTCGGCGATTATGCACTCACCGAGATCCGTCGATTCAGATTGCCGAGACGCCGCCATCAACAAACAACTCCACCCCATTTACGTAACTGGAGTCGTCTGAAGCAAGAAACAGCGCGGCCGACGCAATTTCCTCAGGACGACCCATCCTTCCCCGTGGGATCAGGGATTCGAAC
>JASHRP010000061.1 GCA_030037375.1 Bryobacteraceae bacterium
TGAAGCGCGCGGCACGGCACGACAAGCTGGGCGTAAACGACGCGCTCAACAAGATTATCGATCTGTGGATGGATTCGAAGCTGGTTGCCACTCCGCAGCTGCTTCCGGTGCTGGATAAAGTGGCGGGCGACGATTCCTACATTCATCTCGCACGGCAGCACGCGGCGGAGCTCGCCGACGCGATCCGGGCGCAGAGCAAGTAGGGGAGTTGGATGCGGCTGGGTTTGGCGGTGGTTGCTTTGCTCGCGGCAGGGGCGGCAATGCTCGCCCAGCAGGCTCCTGCGGCGGATCCGGACGCGGGCATCGAACTCGCCATACCAGCTCAACAAAATCAGCAGACGCCACCGAATCCGTCAAAACCGCAGCCGACCGTCGAGGAGCAAACGGCGATGATGCATGCGGTGACCGAAGGCGCGAACTCCACGGTCGACCTGGTGCGCGTGTTCGAGGAGTTTCTCAAAAAATATCCCGACACGAATTATCGTCCGGACATCGAGTTAAACCTGCTGCGGGCGTCGATCGAGAACCGGGATGACGCACGAATCGTGCAGTACGGCGAGAGCGTGCTCAAACGCTCTCCCGACGAAGTAATTGCTCTCGACAAGGTTTCGATGTCGCTGGTGGCTCTGGGCGGCGAGGAGAACGCGCAGAAGGCGATCAAGTATGCGCGGACGCTGGAGGATTTGATCGACGGATTGCCCGCGCCGGAAGGCGAGACCGCGCCGCAGATTCAAGAAGAGCGCGACCGGGCGGAATCGCGGACGATGCTTACGCAGGCTCGGGCGAGAGTGATCCTGGGCGATAAGGATGAGAGCCGGAGGCTGGCGGAACGGGCGTATACGCTCTATCCCAGCGAAGAGACGGCTCGGGTACTGGCGGAGAGTTTGATCCGGTTGGGGCGGGATGACGAAGCGCTGAAGCGGCTGGCGGAAGCGTTCGAAGTACCGGATATACACGCGTCCGACGCGGACCGGCTAACCGACCGGCTGCGGCTGGGCGAGATGTGGAAGAAGGCGCACGGATCGGACCAAGGGCTGGGCGACGAGATTCTGGCGGCATACGACCGGGTCTCCTCCGCGGTCGAGCTGAGGCGGAAGAAGCTGACTGCGCTCGATCCCAACGGCGCGGCGAAGAGCGTGGCCGATTTCACCATCACCGGGCTGGATGGAAAGAAGCTGCAAATGTCGAGTTTGCAGGGCAAGGTGCTGGTGCTGGATTTTTGGGCCACCTGGTGCGAGCCATGCCGTGGCCAGCATCCGATTTACGAAGAAGTTATGAAGCATTACGCGAGCCGCAAGGACGTGGTGTTTCTGCCGCTTGACGCGGACGATGACCGTTCCGTGGTTGAGCCGTTTCTCGAATCGCAAATGTGGGACAAACACGTTTACTTCGAGGATGGGCTGCAACGCGTGCTGGGCGTTTCGCAAATCCCAACGACCATCGTGCTCGACCAGAAGGGAATGGTCTCCAGCCGGATGAACGGTTTCGCGCCGGACCGGTTCAAGGATGATTTGATCGAACGTATCGACTTCGCGCTTTCCGGCGACAAGCCGGCCGCCGCGCAGGATGCTCAAAAGCGTTGAGCTTCCGCCGGGTCATTTGGGTGGTGCTGGACAGCGTGGGCATCGGCGAGATGCCCGACGCCGAGGCATACGGAGACAAAGGCAGCGACACCCTGGGCAACATGGTTCGCGCGATGGTGGAACGCGGGAAGCCGATTCGTCTGCCCAATCTGTGCAGGCTGGGCTTGGCGAACATCAGGCACTTTGACGGACTTGCGCCCAATCCTGCTCCGATTGGCGCGTACGGAAAGGCCGCTCTGGCTTCGCCCGGGAAGGACACAACCACCGGACACTGGGAGATGGCCGGCATCCATCTCGAAAAGCCGTTTCCGTTGTTCCCGCACGGATTTCCACCAGAGGTGATGGAGGAGTTCGAGCGGCGGATCGGGCGGCACACGCTCGGTAACAAGGCTGCGTCCGGCACGGAGATCATCAAGGAACTGGGCGAGGAGCATGTGCGCACCGGATCGCCGATCGTGTACACCTCGGCGGATAGCGTGTTCCAGGTCGCGGCGCATGAGGAAGCGATTCCGCTGTTCGAGTTGTACAAGATCTGTGAGACCGCGCGTGCGATTCTTCGGGGCAAGTATGAAGTAGGACGCGTGATCGCGCGGCCCTTCACCGGCGAGCCGGGACATTTCACGCGCACAACGAACCGGCACGATTATGCTGTCCCGCCTCCGAAAGGAATGCTGCTGGATAAGCTTGCGGAGCGCGGAGTTGAGGTGTACGCAGTCGGCAAGATCTTCGATGTCTACCTCGGCCGGGGCATTCGCGATTCGGAAACCACGAAGAGCAACGCGGATGGAATGGCAAAGACCCTGCAGGCGATGGAGGATCCGGACGAAGGGCTGATCTTTGCGAACCTGGTCGACTTCGACATGCTGTACGGTCATCGCAACGATGTGGAAGGGTACGCTCGGGCACTCGAAGAAGTGGATGCCTGGCTGCCCGAGTTTGAAGCGAAGCTGCGAGATGACGATTTGGCGATTCTCACCGCCGATCACGGCTGCGATCCGACGACGCCGTCGACCGATCACAGCCGCGAGTATGTGCCGGTCTTGACGTACGGGAAACGGGCGCGCGCGGGAGTGAATCTGGAGACTCGCGCCACGCTGTCGGATTTGGGGCAGACGGTGGCGGAAAATTTCGGCACGAGGATTGTGAAGGGCGAGAGCTTCATTGGAATGATCCGCTGATATCATGGACTGGCCGGACGATTGCTGACTCAGATCGATGGGAGGCCTCTATGGTCGCGACAGACATCCTTGAAAGGATTGGAGAATCCCTCGGCTCGACAGCGAACGTGAAATCAGTGTTCGGCGAGCCAATTCACGCGGAAGGAAAGACGGTGGTTCCGGTTGCAAAGGTTGCCTATGGATTCGGGGTCGGCGGCGGGCACAAGCATGGCAGCCGCGAGGACGGCGCCGCGGAAGGTCCCGAAGGCGGGGGCGGAGGCGGAGGAGTGCGCGCTTTCCCGGCGGGGGCGCTCGAAATCACGCAGAGCGCGACGCGGTTCGTGCCGTACTCCGATTTCCGCTGGATGGCCGGAGCATTCGCAGCCGGCATGCTCTTAGGCGGATTGTTCCTGCACCGCCGGCGATAGCCTCGTTGCCTTGTGCGAATCGCCCTATAATTTATTCATGTCGTACTGGGGAGCACGGCTGGCGATTGTCGCGCTGTCTGCCTCCGCTGCGGCGTTAGCACAGAAGGTCATCAGCGCCAAAGCCGGCCTGATCTACTTCGTCGAAGGCAAGGTTTCGATTGAAGGCAGCGGACGGTTGAGTTGGGGCTCGAAGACGCGCCAGCTTAATCCTGGCGAGACGCTCGTTTCAGAGCGTGGCCGCGCGGAAGTGCTGCTCAATCCCGGGACGGTGCTGCGGCTCGGCGATGCGAGCCGAATCCGCATGGACAGCGTCGATCTTACCGATACGCGGGTAACGCTCGAAGGCGGGTCGGCGGTGATCACGGTCAACAATCCTCCCAAGCTCGATCGCATCGAGATTCATGCCGGATCGGTCGTGGTTGCGCTGAAGGGGGACGGAGTGTACCGCTTCGACGCGGACGGTTCCGGCGTCAGCGCACCGCGAGTGCGCGTTTATGCCGGGCAGATTGAGGCGTCCGCTCCGGGCGGAGCCACGGTGCTCGCAAGCCGGGGCCAGGCCGTGAATCTGGAGGATCTGCAGCGGACCGAAGTCGATACGCGAGAGGCTGACGGCTTGCAACTGTGGGCGGAATCGCGTTCGACGACGCCGTACTCCAAACCGGCGGAGTGGATTTCTCCTGGTTTTCCACCGAGAGGCCGAGGGCCGCGCTCGCTTCTGCCCGATCCGATTTTCGCTAGCGAAAGAGCCAAGACTCCCTTCGACCTGGTGAGGTTCGTGAATGGGCACGCGAGTTTCGAATGGGACGCAATGGGAAACGTGCCGGGAGCGGCCGGCGACTTCCTGGATGACTGCGCGGCTCCCAGTCATGATTGTTCGGCTGAGCTGGTCGACGTTCCGGATTTGCTCGAGCAGATCGTCGTCTTGCGGAGAGGCGTTCCACCGCCGGCTTTTCTGCGATACCGGAAGGCCGGGCAAAGCGGAACGGCGTGGGAGTTCGCGGGGGCCTACGGCGCGGGAACCGACCTGGAGCCGGAGTATCAGGTGACGAAGCATGGCGCGAAAACTTACTTCGAGATTACGCGCCGGGGGATAACAGAATCCGGCATCGACATCGAGACGCAGGATTGGATCGATCTCAGCTCGCCAAAATTCGAACCGGCGTTCAGTCTCCTCACAAGCTCGCGATTCACCGAGCAGCGCGAGTATGAGACGAACGCATCGATCCTCTCCTGGGAATCCGATCCAGTCGAGACCGTGCATGTGAGGTACGTCGCCTTGGCCACGCAGGACGGCAAGATCCTGGGAATGCGGACAGCGGACGCGACATTCATCCGCCGAGGAGAGAAATTCGTCTTCGACCCAAGCCGGTCAACGGTTCCCGAAAAGGCCCGCTGGGGCGCGTTCGATGTGGACGGCGTTCGGCTGCTGTTTCATTTGCCTCAATCCCGGTCGTCTCAATCCGGCCGGCCTTCATCCGAACCGTAAAGCCGCGACTTATACTCTAGGTATGTGGCGGCCCGGCCCGGGGTTCGCGGTCTTCGCGCTCGCCGCTGGGGGTGTGGCGATTGGCCAGAAGGTCATCAGCGCCAAAGCGGGGCTGGTGTACTTCATTCAAGGCCGTGCGTGGGTTGAGGGCGCGCGCCTCAACAGCGGCGGCACGATTCGACAACTGAGAGCTGGCGAGACGCTATCCACGGATCGCGGCCGGGTTGAGGTGCTGCTGAATCCAGGCACCGTATTGCGGCTCGGCGAAATGGGCCGAATGCGCATGGACAATGTCGATCTCACCGATACTCGGCTGACGGTCGAGCAGGGCGCGGCGGTGGTTACGGTCAACAACCCTCCCAAGCTCGACCGGGTGGAGCTGCACGTTGACGGCGGAATCGTTGTGTTGAAGGGTACCGAAGGCGTGTATCGCTTCGATGCTGGGCCTTTGGAAAACGGTCATGCACGGTTGCGCGTGTACAGCGGCCAAGCGGCGGTGCATCTCGAAGACACCGGTAACGGAACCAGCGGAGCGAGCGAGTCTCTGGTGAAAGGAGGATACGCGGTGACGCTGGACGATCTGGCGATCGCCAAGTTCGATACGAAGGATACGGACACTTTTGAGCAGTGGGCCGAGGCTCGCGGAAGAAGAGGAGCCTACCGAAGCCTGCGGCCGGTACCTCCGCAAATTGGCTGGGACGGCTCCAAGCGCGCGCCGAGCGACGGGAGCAGCCCGAAAGATCCTTTGGCAACGA
>JASHRP010000536.1 GCA_030037375.1 Bryobacteraceae bacterium
CTGGCGAGCTTCGTGAAATCGCTGCCGATCTCCACCGCCTTGGGAACAGTGAGTGGCGTGGCATCCGGAGCCACGGCCTGGCCCTTGGCGGCGTTCACTGAAGTGTTCACCAGGGTCCCGATCAGGATTCCCACCGATAGCGTGAAAACCAACAAAGCAATCGACATCAGCTTTTGCTGCCGCATCTTGTCAAAAAAGTTCATATGGACCTTCCTCGCCGCTCCAGGCAAACACCCTCAAGATACATTATAAGCCTGTAACTTCTTGGACGCTTTAGAGGTCCGCCTGTTACACTCGAACTATGGATTCCCGGCGCAATTTTATCGGTAAGGTCGCCACCGGATTAGCCGGGACCCTTGCGGCTGGACCGGCCGAAGCGCTGGGCGCGGCGGACCGAATTCGCGTCGGCGTGATCGGCGCGGGGGATCGTGGCACGGAGCTGGTGGCCCAGATCCGAGCCTGCCCAAACACCGAAATCAGCGCGTTCGCGGACGTTTACTCGCGCAATCTCGAGCGAGCGCTTGGCTCGACTCCGGGAGCCGTGGGCTGCGCGGATTATCGCAAGCTTTTGGAAGACCGCTCAATCGACGCGGTGGTGATCGCCACCCCGCCGCACCTCCACGCGAGACAGTTCGAAGATGCGCTTGGCGCCGGCAAGCATATCTACATCGAGCGCGTAATGGCGTTCGATCTCGATCACGCCAAACGCATGCGCGACGCTTATCGGAAGACCGGATCGAAGCTCACGGTGCAAGTGGGACATCAAGTGTGCAGCTACGGGCACATGACCGATGCACGCCAGTTTCTTTCGGACCCGGATCGGATGGGGCGGATCACCGCGGTCACGATGCACATGCATCGCAACACGCCGTTCAACAAGCCACAGTGGGCCCGGCCGGCGTTGCTGACGCCGGAGGTGAACGCCCGCAACGTCGTTTGGGATGAGTTTCTAGGCGAAGCGGAAGCGCGGCCGTTTGACGCGCATCGCTTTATTCATTGGCGCTATTTTTGGGAGACCTCCGGCGGCAGCGTCTTCGAGGGGATGAGCCAGCAGCTCGCGTTCTGGTATAAGGCTCTGCGGCTGGAAATTCCGCGTGCGGCTTCGATGGACGGCGGCATCTATCTGTGGAAGGACGGCCGCGAAGCGCCGGATACCGTAAGCGTGAGTTTGCAGCAGCCCGAGGAGATCCTGATGAGCTGGGTGTCGGGACTCGGGAATAATCAGCTCGGGGTCAGCGAGGACGTGCTGGGAACGCACGGCTCGATCTCCCGCGCGGCGCAGGTGCGATACGTTCCGCAGAAGATGAATCGTCCGGCCGGAAACGAAATGACCGGTCGGACCGCGCACGCTCCGCATGCGCATATGGCGAATTTTTTCGATTGCGTCCGCAGCGGCAAGGAAACGAACTGCCCGTTTGAGCTCGGCTACCGGGTATCGGTTGCGTGCCGCATGGCGGTGGATAGCTACCGGCTGGGGCGGTCGCTCAAATGGGATGCGATGCGCGAGGAGATCGTTTAAGGAGTTCCGCTCCGGCGCGGATTTCGGGTTCACGCCATGAACTTCGGACTGAGCGACGAGCAAGAGCAGCTCCGTAAGACGGTTCGCGAATTCACCGAGGGCGAAATCAAGCCTCACGTCGCGGAGTGGGATGAATCCCAACATTTCCCCACGGATGTCTTTCGCAAGCTGGGCGGGCTTGGCGCGCTCGGCGCGGTATTTCCCGAAGAGCTCGGCGGCTCCGGATATAGCTATTCAGATTATTCGATCGTGATGGAGGAGCTGGCGCGGGTCGATCCATCGATTGCGTTGAGCGTCGCGGCGCACGTGTCGCTCTGCACGAACCATATCTATATCGCCGGGAGCGAAGAGCAGAAGCGGAAGTACATTCCGAAGCTTGCGTCGGGCGAATGGATCGGGTCGTGGTCATTGACCGAGCCCGAAGCCGGCTCCGACGCGGGCCAGGCGCGCGCCTCGGCGGTGCGTGACGGCGAGTGCTGGGTGCTGAACGGGACCAAAACCTTCACGACGAACGCGCATGTGGCCGACGTGGGAGTGGTCATGGCGGTAACGGATCGCTCCGCATCTTCACATGGAATCTCGGCGTTCATCATTGAGCGTGACACGGCGGGATACCGGTTCGGGAAGAAAGAGAATAAGCTCGGGATGCGCTGCTCGCCGACCGGCGAGGTGATCCTGACCAACTGCCGCGTACCTTCTACGCAGATGTGCGGCAGACCGGGCGAGGGATTCGTGGACGCCCTGCGAATCCTGGACGGCGGAAGAATTTCGATTGCCGCGCTATCGGTGGGCGTGGCGCAAGGAGCGTACGAGGCCGCGCTCAAATACTCCAAGCAACGAAAGCAGTTCAGCCGGTTCATCTCGGAGTTTCAGGCGATCCAAAACAAGCTGGCTGATATGGCTACGGAGATCGACGCCGCGCGGCTGTTGACGCAGCGGGCAGCGTGGCTGAAGGATTCGGGAGCGAACGTCAACAAAGAATCGTCAATGGCGAAATTGTTCGCGTCGGAAACCGCGGTGCGGGTTACAAATGAGGCCGTGCAGATTCACGGCGGCTACGGTTTTATCAAAGATTACCCGGTGGAAAAATTCTTCCGCGATGCCAAGCTGTGCACCATCGGCGAGGGCACCAGCGAAATCCAGCGGCTGGTGATCGCACGGCAGTTATTGAAGAGTTCGTGACCGCGGCCGCCGAGAAGATCCTGGCGCGCGATGTCCGCGCTCTGGCGCGCGCGGCTACCTGGATTGAAGAGGGCCGGCCCGAAGCCGAGCCGCTGTTGCGAGAATTATTCGCTCGCACGGGGAAAGCGATGATTCTCGGGGTCACGGGCGCGCCGGGATCCGGCAAGAGCACTCTCGTCTCCGGTCTCATCCGCGAGATTCGCGCGCAAGATAAATCGGTCGCGATTGTTGCCGTCGATCCCTCCAGTCCTTTTTCGGGAGGCGCGTTGCTGGGGGATCGCATCCGCATGCAGCAGCATCACGACGATCCGCAAGTGTTCATCCGTTCGATGGCTACGCGCGGTTGGCTGGGAGGATTGGCGCGCGCGACTTCGGAATTAACCTGGTTGCTCGACG
>JASHRP010000062.1 GCA_030037375.1 Bryobacteraceae bacterium
CGCCTCATGATAGCGATACTCATCGCGCGAGCTGAACTGCAAGTGCGAGTTGAGGAACAGGCGCAGGTCGTCTTTCCAGCGCGTGATCACGATGCGCTGATAGCGCGTCTGGCGCTGAAAAATCACCTCATCGGCATAAAGCTGGTTGTCGGCGGAGTCGGCGATCCAATTCGACGCGTACATGCCGCCGGCCAGAAGCGTTAGCACCGCCACGCAACTTACGCGCAACGCTGTAAGCGACCGCAATTGATCGCGAAACAGATGCGTCGACCAGAGGGCCACTAGCGCGTTGACAATGCCGAAGAGAATCGCCGCGCGAACCAGTCCGAGCTTTGGGACCAGCCATAAGGGGAACGCGATCGACGCTCCCAGCGCGCCCAGGTAATCGAACGTCAAAACATGCGATACGAGGTCGCGAAAGCGGAACCGGCCCTCCAGAATTCGCATCAGCAACGGGATTTCGAGTCCGACCAGTATGCCAACCGCAATCACCAGAGCGTACAGCGCGAAGTCGAAGCTATGCGTGTACGCGAACGCCAAAAACAACAACGACGACGAGAATCCGCCGACCACGCCGACCATCAGTTCGAGAGAAACGAATCGCTCGACCAGCGAGCCGGAGAGGAATTTCGACAGCCAGCTCCCGATGCCCATCGCGAACAGGTACGATCCGATGACAGTCGAGAACTGCAATACGCTGTCGCCGAGCAAGTAGCTGGCGAGCGTCCCGGCGATCAGCTCATAGATCAGCCCGCAGGCCGCAATCAGCAGGACGGAGAGAAATAAAGCTACGGCCATTGCCTCAAGCGCACAGGGCGCTTGGCCCGTTGTGCGCGATTCAAATCAATGCACGGCGGCGGCGATGATGATGCACATCCCAAGCGCGACCGCGCCCACCAGTATCGCCAGCGCGATGTTCTTATCCTCCACCACTTCCCGCCACAGGTGATACGGCGTCAGCTTGTCGATGATCACGAACGCGAATACAAAAATCAGGATGCCCAGTGCCGCGTAAATCAGGGCGTTGAGGATGTTCTCCGGATGGAAATCGGCCATGAATCACTTGCCTCCGACGTAGCGTGGATAGAAGCCGTAAATGGCGCGGTACGCGCCGGGATTGTCGCGAACGGTCTTGGGGACATTGTTGACCTGCGTGACGCGATTCATCGTCCAGCCGCGGAATTCAGCGACCGTGGTCGCGCTCAGCAGAAGCAAGCTGTAAACGATGTAGCCGGGAAATCGCATCGATCAATCGTCTCCTCCGGATTTTCGAACGGGCGGATGGTCGCTGTTCATCCACCGCTGCGCCTCGAACGCTCGCGCGCGCATGGTATACACGATGGGCGGAATCAGCAAGAGGCCAAAGGCAAGCAAGAACCAAGTATAGTCGGGAACATCGTGGCGCAGAGTCAGCTCGTAGACCATGGAGCCGTTCTCCATCTCCGGCTCCACGCGCAAATAGTATTTCCCCGGCGCAACCGCGGGAATCAGAACGGAGGAGTTCTGCGAGCCCTCGGTCCAGCTTCCATCGCTGTCGACGCCGGTGTAGTAGCTGACTTCGCGGCCGAAGTCGTAGGCTTGTCCGGTATTTTCATTCACCAGCGCGAAATTGAAATAGCCCCAGTTATTGTGCAGATCGGTGTTGACCGCGACCTCCAGAGTGGTGGGCCGGCCGGCGAGATCGAAGTCGCTGGTAACGAAGCTCGGTTCGCCTTGTTGCGTGCTCGAGAACGCGTAGGAACTGTGGAATACGGTGCTTTGCTGGCTGAACGTCTCGAACATAATCGCCAGCCCGGCCAGCAGCGCCATCATCAGACCGAAGGTTCTCCAGATCGCGCCGATTTTCGGTCCCGACGGCGATGGCTGATTGAGGTAGACGCCGTGCGCGTAGGGAGGCGCGCCTTGCATCCCGAACGCCTTCCACACGTCCGCGCCCGGAATATATTCGCCGCGGGACCAATTGATCTCGTCGCTGGTCGCTTCCGAAGAAAGTACGTACGGCGGATCGATGTAATCGTCCGTCGCCGCCTCATCGCCTGCCTTCACCCGCCACGGAAACTCGCCCAGCACGAACTTTGTTATTGCGGGGCCGCCCGAAAAATGTTTGTAAACACGGTTGTCGTAGAGAACCGGATAAAGGCCGCGACTCTGGCTGCCTCGCGGCATGGCTTCGAGCGGCGTGACGAAATTCCAGTGGCCGTCGTATTGCGTAAGGTAGCGGAAACCTTTGTACGGATTGAAGAGCAAGTATTCTTCCCACTCCCAAGCCCCCTCCGATTCGACGACGACCCGCGCTTGAAACCCGATGATCTCCCACGTGACGCCTTGCAGCGTTCCGCGTGATCCCAGCGGGATCAGAGGCGTCCTCCGGCTCTCGGCATCTTCGAGCTTCTGTAGAACTTGCAGCAACGGTGTCGATGAGTCGAGGATGGTCAAGCACTGCGGGCAGACCACGGACATCGAATACCCGAAGCCTCGGCGTTCCACCGGCCCGCCGCAGTTAGGGCAAACCAGAGCGCGCGGCTTGGCGACAACGCCGGCGCCTTGCGGGCTCATGACGATCTCTCCTGCCAGCCCTCGAACTGGCGCAGGTTCTTGAGCTGCAGCTCTTCAAACTCAACCCATTCGCCTAGGAACAGCGCAGGATTCTGATCGCTGTAATCGAGAGTTCCGAAGGCGCGGCCGGATGTGCGCAGGTCGGCAAACAGCATGTTGGACTTGCCGTAGAACGGAAACGGAAGCTCGCCTTCGACGCCTTTGTAGCTTGCGCGCGTAATTGTCGCGACTTCATAGCTGGCTTGGTTGAAATCGAACTGCTTACCGCGAAAAACCTCTGCCGCCGCCGGCAGCGCAGGCGTGGGACTCACCAGGAACGACACGGCGTATTGCAACTGAGCGTCGGACAGCCAGCCGCTCGATCCATCCGAAAGAACGATGTGCCATTCGTTCCAGCCGCCGTTTTCCCATTGATACAAAATCCGTCCGAGCACTTGAAATGACTTTCCGCGATACGTTCCCTCGGTCCAAAGGCTGATAGGCGAGGGATCGGGAGGCAAATCGGCGACCTTCCCGGCCAATTTCAAATCCAGATCCGCGCGCACCAGGATCGAGCGGCAGAACGGGCACACAGTCTGCACCGCGCTCGACCAGCGAAATTGGACCGGCGCGCCGCAGCTCGGACAGTTGGCAACCGGCTGACTCATCTCGTCTCGAATGGTCTTTCGAGCAAACGCACCTGCACCTCCACCGCGCCGAATTCCTGGGCCAACTCGCCTTCAAAGTCCCAAATGGGGCGCGGCCGGCAGCAAAACACGTTCAAGCAGAGCGAATTGTGCTCAGGAAACGTGTGACAGGCAACATGAGACTCCTTCAACAAACTCAGCCCTGTGATGCCGCCGGTATCCGGGAACTGATGCCACGCGGTCTCTCCGACCACGTGCAGGTTCATGCCGTCGATCAGCCGCGTGAAGAAGCGCTTCAGGCGTTCGAGATCCGCAAGCACATCGGGAGCGCAGCCGTGGGCCTCAACGATCCACTCACAGCCGGACATTATTGCTGAGAACCGCACTCCGGGCAGAATTTAGCGCGGCGAGGCATCGACTTGCCGCATTCGACGCAGAACTTGGTCTCAGCTCCGGCGGCTGGAGCAGGCCCGCCACCGGCGGCATTCGGATTGGCTGCGGGCGGAGCTGGAGGAGCAGGAGCGGGTGGCGCAGGCGGTGCTGGCGGCGCGGCTCCCCCTCCACCCGGATTCTGCTGGTTCGGGTTGAGCGCGTTCATCATCTGGGCCCCCATGTTGAGACCTGCGCCCAATCCTACGCCGATCCCCGCCAGCCCCCCGCCCTCGTTCGCCGCCGCAATCGGCATGGAGTTCGCCACTTGATACTGCGTATAGCGCCCCATATCCCCGATCATGTTCATGCCGACGCGGGTATCCAGCATCTTCTGCAATTCTTCCGGCAGCGACAAATTCTCGACCACGAAGCTATCGAGCGCGATGCCCAGCTCAGCGAACTGTGGCTTGAGACCCTCCGCGATTTTGTCGCCGAGCGCCACCTGGTTCGCGGCCATATCGAGAAACGGCACCCCGCTCTCGGCAAACGCGCCGGTCATCCGTCCGACGATGGTGTTGCGGAGCTGCCCTTCCAGATCCGCAATTTTGTAGATCTCGCGCGTGCCGCTGACCTTTGTGTAGAACGTGCGAGGATTCTCGATGTGCCAGGAGTAGATGCCGTAACCGCGCAGGCGCACTGCGCCGAACTCTTTGTCGCGAATCGTGATGGGCGTCGCCGTGCCCCACCGCTGATCGGTCTTTATGCGAGTGGAGTAGAAGTAAACGTCGCTCTTGAATGGAGAATTGAACTGCTTGCTCCAATTCATCAGATCGGTTAGGATCGGCAGGTTCTGCGTGCTAAGCGTGTACAGTCCGGGGCCGAAGATGTCCGCGATGCGGCCTTCGTTGACGAACGCCGCTGCCTGGGAATCGCGAACGGTAAGCTGGCCGCCGTTCATGATCTCCATATCGCGCATCGGGAATCGCCATGCGAGCGTATCCTGGTCGGACTCCGTCCACTGAACTACTTTTATAAACTGCTTATCTAAGAAATCGCGCAGTGACATTCGAGCCGCCTCCCGGGGGTATCCTCACCTAAAGAGCATAACGCTACTTTGGCGCGAGTTGTTCCGTCGGCTTCGTTCCCGGGTCGGGCGGCTTACGGCAGATTTACAAGGGGATTGTTCAATGCCTCAACTCGATAGAGTCACGCGAGATCCGAACGTAATGGGAGGCAAGCCTTGCCTTCGCGGCATGCGCGTGACGGTAGGAACCGTGGTCGGACTTGTTGCGGCAGGCCATACCCACGCCGAGATACTTGACGCGTACCCGTACCTGGAGGAAGAGGACATTCGCCAGGCTCTGGCGTACGCGGCTCGCTAGCGCGGGCTTTTGGCGGAGCCAAGCGTCCGGATGAGTCCGGACGCGGCAAGCAGGGGTGCTCGCGCTACTGTGTTGGAGCTTGTTACCAGGTCTGCTCGGTCGCGTAGGAGAAGTTGGAGATGTTTCTCGATTCGCCTTCGATCCTGTCGAAGACGGACTGCACGCCGACGCGCCCGGGTCCGATCAGGCGCAGCCACAGGTAGCGATTGCTCCATCCACTGAGGCCGCGGCCGCTGCCCCCGAAGCTGATGTTGATCCCGCCGCCGCCGATGCCGGGGATTCCGAGATTGCCTAGATTTCCCAGGTTGCCCAAGTTTCCAAGGTTGCCCAGGTTACCCATTCCCAAACCACCCAGCAGTCCGCCGAGCGAGGACGCGCCCAGCCGTTCGAAGTGCAGGTGCATCTCCACGCTCGGATCCTTGAATACGAGCGCCGTCGGTTTGATCAAGATCGTCTGCCGGGGTCCGAGGTCGCGCACGAAAACGTTGCCGGCCGCGTGCAACATCAGCAGGCCGGGGTTTTGCGGAGCCGAGAACCGGTCCATGAAGGTGCCGATCGGATAGTGGGTTTCGGATTCGTTGCCGTCCTGGGTCGTAAACCAGACGTTGGACTGGAACCAGTCGTACTGAACGTTGGAAGTCGCGGCGAGGAAAAGGTGCTCGCGCACATCCAACTGCTGGCCGGGTTGCAACGGAACCGGAATCAGCTCGCCTGGCGCGTCGCGAGAAAACGCGATGTGGCCGGGGCCGTGAGCCTGGGTCATGATGACGGGCATGCCCGCGAACACTCGCTTCCATGCGCCCGCCAGAGACATCGTCGTGATGTTGACCCGCGGGTCCTTCCACAGGATCACGTGATGCGCGAAGTACACGCCATCCCCCTCTGCCAGATTGAAGTCCGCGACCGGCACGTATACGCCTTCGATCTGACAGGACGAGTTGCCGAGGCGAAGCTTCGCCATATCCTTGCGGCCGGGCAGCTCCTTCCATCCGGATTCGGTGACGATCTGATCGGCCCGCAACGCCGCGCCGCAGCGCGGGCAGCTCGATTCGGCGCCGGAGAACTCCGCTCCGCACCAGACGCACTTTGCTGACGATGCGGCGTGCGCTGCGGGAGGCGGAGCCTGCGCGGGCTTCGGCGGGGCTTGCTGTGGAATCGGCTGTGGAATGGGTGGTGGAGCGGGCTGCGGAACGGGCTGCGGAACGGGCGGCGGAGGCGGTGGCGTTCCCGATGCCGGCGGTTGAGCTTGAGGGGCCAGGCGCGCTCCGCAACCGACGCAGAAGTTCGCGCTGTCGGGAAGCTTCGTGCCGCAATGAGTACAGAACATGAGCCCTTACTCCGTTTTATGATGCACGTACATGGATTGAATGCCAACGCGTCCCGGCCCGGTCAGCCGCGCCATACTCATCGTCGCGCCGCCGAACAAGCCTGAGCCTAGCTTCTGGAACTCGACATCCATGGTCACGCTCGAATCTTTGTAGAGGAACGCTCCCGGTTCGACCATGATGCTTTCACCCTGCGCGAGCCGGCGCTCGAACACGTTTCCGTATCCGTGCAGAATCAGTAGACCCGGAGTGTTGCCGGTCACGAAGCGATCCATGTACATGCCCTGGCCGCCGAACAGAATATTCGTCAGCCCCTTCACCCGCACGAACGAATAGCTGATGTGATGGGAGGACAGGAGGAACGCATGCTCCCGCGCATCGAGCTCCATGCCGGGGTGGAGCGGCAGCACGACCAGCTCACCGGTTGCATCGCGGGAAAAGGCGATCCGCCCCGGTCCGGTCGCGACGCTAATCAGGAACGGCATGCCGGAGAACGCGCGGGCGATCCCGCCTGAAAGCGGCAGCAGCGATAGCGGCACGCGCTCATCCTTCCACAGCATCACATGATGCTCGAAGAAAATCGCGTCTCCCTGGCCGAGGTTGATCTCCGCCACCGGAACAACGTCGCCCTCCACCTGGCAAGTGCTCGATCCAAAGTGAATCTCGGTCATGTCGCGGATGCGCGGAGCCTCGCGCCAGCCCGACTCGCTGACCAAATTGCGGACATCGAGCGGCGCGCCGCAGGCCCGGCAAGCGGTCGCCGAGGTGTCGTTCATGCTTTGGCACCACTGGCATTGAAGGCGGTCGAGAGAGGAGCCGGGAGGAACGGAGGCGCCCGTGGGCGAAGTGGACATGTTTTGTACCCTAGCATATGGGTACGGGGGAATTACAGCGTAGGTTCTATTGGTTTGTTAGGCCCGGCACGCCCGACACCGGCCCGAGATACGCGAGCAGCCGTCCCGCGGTGATCGCGCCAAGCCAGCAGATCAGCGAGAGCCATGCAAGGCGCTTGGCTTTATCGGGCACGGGTCCGTTATCGAGCTGCGGGTCGTGGAAGACCTGTTTGCGCATGATCTTCAGCAGGGCGACTCCGGAGAATACGAAGATCATCTTTACGCCGAAGTCGGGATTGGTCAGCTTGGTGGTCGCATCCGCGATCATGAGCGTAGTGCCCGTAACAGCGTTGATCCAGAATCCGGTCCACATCAACGGGTAGAGCCGCTCCAGCGGGCGAATCGGACTGGACGGAGCAACCCCCAGCAGGCGCAGATCGACCACCCCAGCGACGCCCGCGACGATCATCATCCCGATGGTGTGCATCGTGAGGATGGTCGGGTAGGCCCATACGGAACCGGAGGAGAGCACCCAGATCGAGAACTTCATGTGCTCCAGGTACGAAAGAAAATCCATCATCGGTGTTTACCCAATTCTGAGTCCGGCGGGTCTGAAGATTCCGGGCTGTGATCGATCAGATAACCGAGGATGCCCGCGAGCACGACCCCGCCCAGCACCAATAAGGTCACAGTCAGCCCAAGCGGCATCTAAAACGCATTCCCCAAAAAGGGCAGCATGCGCCCACAGTACAATACGCCGACCACCAGCACCAGAGCCGTTGCGGCCACGAATTTTGCGACCGGCGAAGCCTCGTCGCCCGCGCGAAGCGTCCACGGTTCATCGAAGATCGTGAAATAGACCACGTTCAAGCCGGTGATCAGAATCAGGATCATTTTGTAATGAAACAGAGCGTTCTGCGTGTATTGCTGCGGCGCGCCGACGAAGAAAAACATCCCGGTGACGGCGTTCATGCCGTAGCCTAAAATGCCCCACGGCATCATCCGATGAATCGCGTGATACGGAAGGCTCTTGAGCATGCCCAGCATCCGCAGATCGACCAGCGCGGCGACGCCGAATAATAGCGACAAGCCCACGAAATGCAAGGTCTCGCAGGTTGGCCAGACCCACTTCGTGCCGACCACGAAAGCGCCGATTTCGCGGCCGAGAGGAGGGCCATCCGGGACCGCGTTTGCCTCGCGGATTTCAGGATGGCGAATATCGCCTCCCATGTCCGCGGCGCGGGCCATCGCGGCGAAGGTCGCGACGGAAAGCAGCAGGATCAGCGCGGTATTCCAGGCCGGCACATGGCGCGAGCGGCGATACTGCCATAATCCCAGCCATGAGAACGCGCCCACGAACTCCATCATCAGCATCGCCGGGAACGCCGCGCCTTCGTGAGCTTCAATGAACTGCCGCAGGACGGCCGGGTCCTGGCAGGGCATATTCGGCCCTGCCATCTTGCAGATCTTTTCCGCGGCCGCGTTGCCGGTTACATACGTCGGAATCGTCACCAGGGCGATTCCCAGAAACAGAACGAGAGCCGCTTCCTTCAGGTGGTCGCGCTTGGTTGCGATGGAAAGCAGGAACAGGCCGAGAGCAATGAGCGTCCCCACGGTCGGAACGTGGTTCAGCAACAGGTGAAGGTGAGTTAGATCCATCGAGAGCAGAGAGCGGCCGGCTTCGCCTTACTTTGCTTCACAGGGCGTCGGATTCCAGCCGGGGCCGCTGTCAGCGAGCTTTTTGAAATGCGTGCTGGTGATGAATTCGCCCGTCAGGTATTCGGGATCGTTGACGATCGTGGTCACGATCAGCAGAGAATCGCCGTTGGGCTCGTAGGTGCGGTCGAAATATTCCGTCAGAACGGTCGCGGCGCCATACGGCACGCCGTTTTTGCGAAGGTAGCCGGGGCTCAGGTGGGTCGTTACCGCTTTGAGCGAACCGGGACGAATCGTCGAGGCCCGGCCGGTCGTACCCGGAGTAGGAGCATTGAAATCAGTCGGCACGGTGCCGACGGGGACGCCCGCGTTGGCGACTGCGCCACCACCGGCCGCGCCGCCGCCCCCACCACCTCGACCGCCGCCGCCCCCACCACCACCTCGACCGCCGCCGAAGCCGCCGCCACGGCCGACTCCGTCCCAGCTAGCGAGGGAAAATCCTTGCAAGGAGTTTTCGGACGGCGCCGCAGGATCGCCAAAATGCAGCAGACGCGTCTGGGTCCCGGCGTCGGTTTCGATCTTGAGCGTGTTCGGATCCGCCCAAGTGATGTGCAGGCGGGTGGGAACGCGCATCAATCCCGCCGCACCGTAAGACTTGCATTGTAAACCGGCCGCAGTGTCCTTGTCGGGGTCCCATTGGTCGGCGAGACCACGTCCAGCCCCGTTGATCGGCACGCTGGCGTAATCGCCCTTTGCCGGCGTAACCATCCGGAAACGCCAATCTTCAGTCACCAGCGAGACCCAATAGCCGGTGACATCGAGAGGCGCGGACGCCTCAGCGGTAGCCGGAGCGCCACCACCACGTCCGCCCCCGCCGCGGCCCCCGCGTCCGCCCTGTCCAAACATCACCAGCGACGAGGCCGCGGTGACGGCGATTAGCGTTATGAGCGGGAAGCGCGCGTTTCTACGATACATGGTAGGTCCCCAAACTTTGGTCTAGTTGAACGACTGTCCGTTCTGCGGGTAATGGAAGCCGTCGGAGGGACGGTCGATGCTGCGCAGGCGCAGCCGATGGTCGTTGGCGTTGCGTCCTGGGCTGCCGGATACGATCACGTGATCCCCGACTTTCAAGGAGCCGTTGCCGACGCCTTGCTGCGCGAGCTGCCCCGCGGCGCCCCACTCGATCGACCAGCGAACCGGTTCGCCCTTATCGTCCTTCAACTTATCGTCTGCGACGATAACGAAGGAGTGCGGATTGCGGAGCAGGAACTCCTTGAGAGTCCCCTCGACCTTCACCGGAGGCGCGTCCTCCAGGTAGGTTCCCGCGAAGGAATGATGGGCGGATGCGGGAATCCCGGCGATAAGCATGCCGACGCCGGCCGCGATCATTGCAATCTTGATTCTCATTCTCGAAAAAGCCTCCAAACTTAAACCTGCCGACCATTTCAACGTATCACGCGCCCAGCCGAAACCCCATCGAAGCGGGGTCATCTGCCGGTCAGTGACCGCGCAGTGACCGTCTAAGCTCAACTATCCAAAGAACCTACTTCTTGAGGCTCTTGTATACAGCCTCCACAAAACCATCCGAACTCGCGGGACCAGACGGAGCGCTCCAGCGCTTGTCGTATTCAAACGTCGGCTTGGCTGCCTTGATCTGCTCCAGCGTCATTCCCTTCTTGATCATGTACTCGACGCGATCCCGAATGATCG
Source organism: Bryobacteraceae bacterium (assembly GCA_030037375.1). Taxonomy (GTDB): domain Bacteria; phylum Acidobacteriota; class Terriglobia; order Bryobacterales; family Bryobacteraceae; genus Palsa-187. Next base: position 10,461 of record JASHRP010000062.1, read on the forward strand.
TCACCATGTCGCGGTATTCCAGCAGGTCATGCTCGTCCGTCAGGCGGCCG
>JASHRP010000537.1 GCA_030037375.1 Bryobacteraceae bacterium
TGATCCGCCAGCGCAGCGGTGATGTTCAGATACCCCGCGCCGACCGTGAAAATGTCGTAGGTGTCGGTATACGTTTGGCCGGTTGTCGGATCGGTGGCCGTGCTGAAGAGCGGGAAATTCTTGGACGCGCTCTTCATCAGCCGCGCTTTGATCGTGTCTGGCGTTAGATTCGGCTGAGCTTGAATCAGAATCGCAGCGGCTCCGCTGACCACCGGCGTGGCCATGCTGGTGCCGCTCAGCTCGAAATATTCCGGCGGTCCGGAAAAGCCGGGCTGCATGTAATACGACGGCGGAACGATGTTCTGCGGATACTCCTGCGATAACGTAGAGCCAGGAGCCAAGAGCGACCGCACCAGATTGCCGGGAGCGACGATGTCCGGCTTCACTTCCAAATCGATGTATGTCGGCCCGCGAGAGCTATAGCTGGCAATGCGGTCGTCGATGGTCTGCGGCGTTCCCTCGGTCTTCATCGCGCCGACGGTGATCGCGTAAGGGTCGTTGCCGGGCGAGGTGATGGTCGCGTATCCGTCGCGCCCGAGATTTCCAGCCGCAACGACAACCACGATGCCATTCTGCCACGCGGCGGTGACTGCGGCGCAGATCGGGTCCAGGCGGTAGGTTTCGTAAATCGGCCGGCCGATGGAGAGATTCATCACCCGGATGTTGTACTGGTTCTTGAGGCTGATGGCCTTGTCGATAGCAGCGATAACGATGCTATCGTTCGACATGCCATTGGCGTCGAGAACGCGCAGATCGATCAGCTTCGCGGCCGGCGCAATCCCGCGGAAAGTGCGCGTGTACTCCGCGCCGGACGACGACTCGCCGCTGCCCGCGGCGATGCCGGCGACGTGGGTGCCATGGCCGTAATCGTCAAGATTCTGCGAAGGAACGAAACTCTCGCGATACACGATCCGCGACGCAAGATCCGGATGGTTGTAGATGCCGCTATCGACGATAGCGATGCCCACGCCCGCTCCGGTCCATCCCTGTTGGTAAGCCAAATCGGCATTGGAGGCGGCCGCGCTCAGGTCCAGGGTTCCCGCAACTTGCCGGTCTAGCGAGATGTACGTGACCGATGGATCGTTCGCAAGCGTGTTGATTTGCGTTGCCGGCATGGTCGCGGCCAGAGCCGGAAGCGAGGAGTACTGGTGGGTGACCGTGCCCCCCAACTGCGAGATCAGGTTGAGCAGTCCGCCGAGAACGTCGGTGACCAGACCAAGCAGTCCGCCGGAGTTGGAATTCGAGTTCGAGTTGTACTGGACAACGACGTTAACGGAACCCGAAGAACCGGGCAATTGGCTGAGCAGGTCTGGCGAGATCTTGGAGTTCTGGGCAAACGAAAGAGCAGTACTGGCGACCAGGCAGGACCAAAGTGCGATGCGGCGGATCAGGCGTTTCATACGGGCGGACTAGTAGCATCCCCTAGGCCAATCTAGATCTTTCGCTCGAAATGCTTGATTTTGCGGTAAAACTCGCGTGGGCGACGCGGTACTTTCGAAGACCGGCCAGCGCCAGCGTGACGCCGCCGGCGTCAGAGTGACGCCGCTAAAGCCGTTTTGAAAATGACGAGCCTTTTCCGGCGAAATTGAAATATATACTTGTGGAGGGAAGTATGAAGCTAGCTACCACGGCTTTGATCGCTCTGGCAGTCCAAACCGCACTATTCTCGCAGGCGGCGCCTAAGCTTTCGCTCAACATCGAGCGGGTACAGGGCGAGGGCGTGAGCGACCACGCGGTCTTGGTTCGGATCTGGATTGCCAACATTTCCCAGCAGGACGTCGACGTGTTATTCGCGTTCGACCCGGTACTCCAGTACAGCTTCGAAGTCGTTGGGCCGGATGGAAGGCCGGTGCCGCCTACCAGAGATGCGGAGAAGCGCCGCGCTCGGGTGGCGACGAGCCAGCCGGGCCTTCGGTTGGCGCCGGGACAGAGGCGGTCCGTTTCCTCTTACCCCCTGAGCGATCTGGTGGATTTTTCGAGGCCAGGCAAGTATCGCATCACCGCGACCCGCCACTTCGGCGCGCCGCTCGATGAGACGGACTCGTCAAACGTGATCGAGGTAACGATACCTTAACCGTACCAATCTCGGCGTCTGCTAGCCATCCGAAGAATCTTCCCTCACGCCCGACTAAAGCCGTTTTTCGCGGGAGCCGATCAAACGAAGGATGGCTACCTCTATGCGCGCGCAGGCGTCCGAATGACAAAATCGGACACGCCTAGCCGAGCTACGGCCGTTTACATTAGTTTGGTTGTCTCTTGCGGGCTCGCCGTGCTGATTCACGGTCTCAGGGCGTGGAACCAACCGGATTGGACGCGCTACATCGTCTATTGTGCCATCGCTTTGATTGCTTCGGGCATGAAGGTGAAACTCCCCGGGGTCACCGGAACCATGTCGATGAGCTTTCTGTTCGTCGTCATCGGTGTTTCCGAATTAGGACTTCCCGGGACTCTGGTCATGGGCTGCCTGGGGATGCTGGTCCAATGCCTGGTGTTCGCGAAGGTCCGGCCGCGCGCGGTGCAGGTGATTTTCAGCGTCGCCAGCATCGCATGCTCCATTGAAGCGTGCAACGATGTCTTCCATTTGGTCTCGCGAACCGAGACCTTTGAGGCTCCGCTGCGCTTGCTATTCGCCGCGTGCGCGTTCTTCCTCATCAACACGCTTTCTATCTCGCTGGTGATCGGACTGACCGAGAAGAAGTCGCCGTGGCAGGTCTGGCGCGATTCCTACTTCTGGACCTTCCCGAATTACCTGGTGGGCGCGGCGGTGGCGTGGGTGGTCGGCGCGATCAGCAGGACGCTGGGATGGCAGACCTCGCTGCTGATTCTTCCGGTTTTGTACCTCCTGTATCGGACCCACAGCCTGTACATTCATCGTCTGGAGAGCGAGAAGCGGCAAGCAGAAGACCGCCGAGCGCACGCTGAAGAAGTCGCGGCGCTGAACCGGCGCGCGATTCAAACCCTTGCTCTGGCAATCGAAGCCAAGGATCAGACCACTGCTGATCATTTGGAACGCGTGGAGATTTATGCGATCGAGGTCGGCAAGGAATTGGGCTTGAGCGAATCCGAGCTCGAAGCCCTGCGCGCCGCCGCTCTGCTGCACGATGTCGGAAAGCTGGCGGTTCCGGAGTACATTATTTCCAAACCCGGCAAACTGACTCCGCAAGAGTTCGAAAAGATGAAAACGCATACGATCGTGGGAGCGGAGTTGGTGGAGCAGATCCGCTTTCCGTATCCGGTCGCGCCGATCGTCCGATCGCACCACGAGAAATGGAACGGAACCGGTTATCCGGACGGACTCGCGGGCGAACAAATTCCAATCGGCGCGCGAATTTTATCGGCCGTGGATTGTCTCGATGCTCTGGCGTCGGACCGGCAATACCGGCGGGCTCTTCCGCTCGATCAGGCGATACAAGTGGTGCAGTCGGAGGCGGGCAAGAGTTTCGACCCGAGGGTGGCGGAAGTCTTGGCTCGGCGGTATGTCGAACTCGAGAAAATGGCCCGTTCGGGCGCTAAGTCAGAAAGAACCAAGCTCTCCACCGATGCAAAGATCGTCCGCGGCGATGCGCCCGCCGCTGGATTCCAAGCGGCCGCGGCATCTTCGAGTCAGGATCTGATCAATTTCAGCAGTTCCGTGGCAGGCCCGGAGAAACAGGCGCAACTGCTGGCTGCTCTGATTGCGCGGCTCGAACAGGCCTCGGAACAGGAGGCCGTTTTCTCGGTCTTGCGCAGCAGCCTTCGCGAGATTATTTCTTACGACGCGATGGTCGTGTACACGCGCCATGGCGAAGCGCTCATCCCGTCGGCTCTTGACGGCGAGGATTACCGGCTGTTCGCCTCGCTCGAAATCCCGGTTGGAATGGGATTGTCGGGATGGGTTGCGGAAAACGGCAAGTCGATCTTGAACGGAAACCCATCGGTTGAACCGGGATATCTGAGCGATCCGACGAAATTCAGCCTGTTGAACTCCGCGCTTGCGGTTCCCATCGAAAGCCGCGGAGGAATCGTGGGCGTGTTGTCGCTTTATCGCCAGGAGCGCGACGGATTCACCACGCCCGATCAGACCGTGCTACTTTCAACCGGCGTGGCGCTTGGCCGCGTTTTGGATTCCATTTCGAATCGCACGGCCGTCGCCTGATTGTGGGTTTCAGGAGGCTTCGGAATGGCGGCGATCAGCCTCTGCGTATATTCATGCCGTGGCCTCGCAAAGATCTCCGCCGTCGCGCCGCACTCGACGATTGCTCCCTGATGGAGAATGGCCACGCGGTGACACAAAGAGGCAACGGAGGCGAGATCGTGCGAGATGTAAAGAATCGCCAATCCGTATCTCCGGTTCAGGCTTCCAAACAGATCCAGAATCTCGGCCTGGGTGATGCTATCGAGCGCGCTGGTCGGTTCATCCGCGAGCAGGAGCTTCGGCCGGTGCAGGATCGCAAGCGCAATCAAAAACCGCTGCGCGAGACCGACGCTCAGGTTTCTCGGATACTGCCGCAGGAACGAGGGTTCGGCCGGTAAGCTGACGCTTGCCAGCAGCGGTTTCCAGTCCGGTTTGCCGGATTGGTGCGCGCGCCACGCCTCGTCGAGTTGCGCTCTCAGACGAAGGTTCGGATTGAGCGCGGCGAGCGGACTCTGCGGCACCAGGCCGATTTCGCGCCCGCGGATGCGGCGCATTTCTTTATCCTTCGAAAGCAGCAGATCGCGGCCTTGAAACAGAATCCGTCCGTTGCATTTCCCGCCTTTCAGCGGAAGCAATCCGAGAATGGAAGAAGCAATGGTGCTCTTTCCCTCGCCGCTCCGGCCGACCAAGCCTACGATTTCGCCTTCGGCCACATCGAGTGAGACACCACGCAGCACGGAACCCTTCCCCCGATACTCCGCCGACAACCGAAGGCTCAACAGCGCGGGTGAATCTCCCAGCGTCACTGCGCTCCGCCCTGAACCCCGCCCCGCACCGTCAGAAGTTCGGCATTCCAGAACGTGTGCGGCAGGAATACGGCCGGCTTCGCGCCGGAAACTCGCGGCGATACTGCCGTCAGCGCGTTCGGATGAAGTAGATAGACGATGGGTTCCTGCTCATGCAAAATCTCTTGAACGCGATCGAAACTCTTCTTGCGCGCATGATAATCCGCGGTCGCCGCCTGCGCCAGCATCAGCCGGTCGATCTCCGCCTCCCACATTGTTTCCGGCGACTTCTGCGAAGGATTCCAGGGATGGTTGCTGGCAGAACTGAGCATCACGTTCATCAACTCGCTAGGATCGGCATCTACGTTCGTAAGCCCCAGCAGGCTCGCTTCGTAGTTCATGTTGCGCGTGATGCGCTCGATCAGCGACGGAAAATCGAGCGTGACGATCGCGATCTTCATTCCCAGCTTGGCCAGATCCTGCTGGATCAGCGTGGCCATCTGTTCGCGCGTCTTGCTGCCGGCGTTGGTGATAATCGAGAACTCAACAGCGTTGCCGTGGCGGTCGCGCAAGGTCCCGCGATCGAGGCGAAATCCGTCTGCCGTAAGCTGCTTCATCGCCAGGGCAGGATCGAAGGGATCCGGCGCCAGTTCCGAATTGAACCATAGCTTGTTCGCAGGCGACTCCGGCCCTGCCGCGGGGCTGGCGTGCCCGCGGTAAACGATGCGGCAAAGATCGCCGCGATTGATTGCAAGCGAGACGGCTTTCCGGAACGCGGCTGACCGGAACCACTCCCTCTTTGAATCGGAGATCGGCCCGCGCGAAGATTCGTTGAACCAAAGAAATTCGGAGTCGAGCGTCGGACCGGCATCGATTCCGGTCCCGGGCGCTTCGGAGGCGAGCCGGTCGAAAAGCTCTGGAGACAACTTTTCGATCATGTCGATTTCCCCTCGACGGAAGCGTAAGAATTCGAGATCGCGATTTTCCTCGATGTCGAACCGGATGGAGTCCACGCGCGGCAGCGCCGCCCCGTTCGCGTCTCGCTTCCAATAGGACGGATTCCGCTTCAGGCGGATCGAGACTCCCGGCCTTCGCTCGTCAATGAGAAATGGGCCCAGGCCAGGAGCGGGACGCTGCGCGGCTTTTGCGGAAACGATCGCGACTTGATCGAACAATCGCTCGATCGATGCAGTGGGGGCAGGGAACTCCGCGATGACGGTGTAGGGTCCTTGCGCGCGAATCTTGACCGATCCATGGTCCGTCTTGAACGTGTCCGCGACCGGCGAATGCAGCGCGGGGTCGAGCATTCGCTCAAAACTGGCGACAACGTCGGCCGAGGTGAACGCCGAACCATCGGAAAATTTCACTCCCTGCCGTAGTTGAAAAACGATCCGTGTCCCGTCCGGTGCGGTCTTCCATGACGCGGCAAGTTCCGGCTCCATCTGCTGCGTGAACCGGTTTACGCGAATCAGCACACCCTCCGTGAGATAAGCAATCGCATCCGCGGACTCATCCGCCGCGAGCCACGGATCGAGCGTTTTCGGCTCATCGTGCAGCGTAAGGTGAAGCTCCGAAGCCGCTGCATTCATCGCGAGCGCCAGAATGAGTGGCGCGAGCCAGCGAGTCGTCATATGGAAAAATCCTCCTTCGGCAACGCCAACTGCAAGCTTCCGATCACCGCCGCCAGCAGAATCGCGGGCGCCAGCAGGTGAGGTTGAGTAAATGGCGCGACGGCTTCCAACTCCCGCAGCAATCCGCCCCATGACGGCAGAGGCTCCGCGACTCCCAGGCCGAGCATGCCCAGCGTCGTCTCCGTGAGGATGTAAGCCGGTACCGCGATCCAGAACTGAGCCAGCAACACCGGTGCGACGTTAGGCAGCAGTTGCCGCCACAGCAAACGCCAGGGATTCGATCCGCGAGCCCGGGCCATGAACACGAAATCCGAATCCATTAGTTTCCTTACAGCCGCGCGCACGATTCTCGCAGGCGCGGCCCATCCCAGAACTCCGAGAAGCGAGAACGTGATCATCACCGACGCCGCGGGAGACACGTTCAAAGGGAGGCACGCGCGCACGATCAGCAGCAGCAGCAGCCAGGGAAGCGAAAGAAAGAAGTCGGCCGCCGCGACAATTGTGGAATCGATCCATCCTCCCGCGTAGCCTGCCAATCCTCCCAGCGCCCCCGCGGCCAGGCACGACAGCAGCGCTGCCGCCGGCGCGAGCAGGAGCGATACGCGTGTTCCGTACAATAAGCGCGAAAGCCGGTCCCGGCCCACGGCATCCGTTCCCAACGGAAATTGGGCGGAGGGTGGCGCGTCGGGAAGCGCCCGGAACTGCTCCTCGTAGCTGCCAGAAGCCCACCGCCGTGGCGTCAGCGCGGCGAGGCCGACCAGCGCTAGCAAAACGATCGCTCCCGCGCGCGCCGCTTTCATAAGTCTCGTGGAGCGGCCGTAAGTTTCTCGGAGAACATCATCGCCAGAATCGTGACCAGAGCGATCAGCATCGTCAGGTTCATCAACAAAGGTAGGTCGCGCGCCGTCGCCGCTTGCCACGCAAGCCGGCCCAGCCCCGGAGAGCCGCAAATCGCTTCGACCGGAATCGCCGCGCCGATCCCCATGCTTACCGATGAAGCCAGCAGCGCAAGCAGTTGTGGCCGGGCGTCGGGGATTACGTGCGACCAGAGAATGCTCCATTCGCGAACGCCCCGCGCGCGCGCCGTCTCGACGTGATGAGAACCGTAAGCCTGCACCAGTAGATTTCGTGCGAATCGAAAAATGCGTGGAGCGAGCACGATAACCAGCACCGCGCCGGACGCTGCTCCGGCGGTCAAACACAGATATGCTAGCAGAGCAGCCGGCAGACTCAACACCAAGCCGGCAATGGCGCTCGATCCCGCGTCCCAGATCAGCGCGCTGCGAAAACGTCCCACGGAAATCGCCACGCCGAGCCCGATCGACCATCCGCCGGCTAATCCAATCGCGAGCTCCCGCAAGGTCGCCGGCCCACGATCGGCAATCAGTTGCGCGATGGGCGCATTATTGGATTCGGAATATCCCAGATCTCCGCGAAGCAGCCCCTTGAAATACATGAACGCGTAGGTCACAACGCTCGCGTTCTTGGCCCGATCGGCGCGCAACGCAGCCAGGCTGTCTTCCCCCAGCCGCTGATTTAGTTCGCGTTCATCGACCAGCGCGCCCGGTGAATAACGGACCAAGACTCCCGCGGCCAGACCGGTGATCAGAACCAGAGCGGCAACACGAGCCAAGTGCCGGATAAGCTGCCGGACGAAGCCTTTCATGGAGATTCGCTCTTTCATCGGCGGGAGTTCCTTAGGCCGATACCCGTACCAACCGCCTATGCCGGATTCAGGCGTTCACCGGTCGAACATTGGTGCGAAGCGCCGATGTCTCCTTGCGGCGATTTCGCAAAAACTTGATAAGTAAGCTTGTCATGAATCGTTTGCCGGAGACGTACAAGTTCCTAGACTCCACCGCTATCTTTAACAGCGAAGTCATGAAAAGGCTGCGCGCGCAAGTGGAGAAGATTGCGGCCAGCAACGCGACCGTGCTGATCACTGGCGAAAGCGGGTCGGGTAAAGAGGTGATCGCCCGCGCGCTTCATCATTTCTCACAGCGGGCCTCCAAATCCTGGGTGGACGTGAACTGCGCCGCGCTTCCCGAAAATCTATTGGAAAGCGAGCTGTTCGGATACGAGAAAGGCGCCTTCAGCGGCGCGGATTCCTCCAAACCGGGGCTTTTCGAAATGGCGGATCGAGGAACGCTGTTTCTCGACGAGATCGGCGAGCTGGATCCGAAGATGCAGGCCAAGCTGCTGCGGGCTCTGGACGGATCCAGCTATTACCGCATTGGCGGCGTGCGCAAGATTTCCGTCGATGTGCGTTTGGTGGCGGCGACCAATCGCGATCTCAAAAAAGCCGTCGCCGAAGGACGCTTCCGCGCCGATCTCTATCACCGGCTTTCGCAGATTCGGATTCCCATTCCGCCGCTTCGAGAACGCCGGGACGACATTCTGCCGCTCGCTTTGCATTTTCTTGCCGAACAGAACGCGGCGTTGAGATTCTCGCGTGAGGTGACCGAAAAGCTGCGCGCGTACACGTGGCCTGGAAATGTGAGGGAACTGCAAAACGTCGTGATCCGGGCGGCGGTTTTGGTCCGCGGAAAAGAGATTACGCTGGCGGACTTGCCCGAAGAGTTCATACATGACTCCTTTGCGGATGGTCTTCAGGGGATGGCCGTCCTTCCGGAATTGGAAAGAGACGCGATTTTGAAGGCGCTCGAAGAGAGCAGCGGCCACCAGCGTCAAGCCGCCGAGCGGCTCGGAATATCCCGCCGGACGCTTCAGCGGCGGGTCAGATCATACGGTTTGTCGAAATCCATGACGATCCACTAAGGGAAGCATGGCTTACTTCACCAGTGACCGCCGAAAAAATCGCGATCGCAGAGGAGCGCCCCGCAAGGAAGGTCTGGGAGCCGTCGAAATCAGCTTCTCCGATCCGGTGGCGGTGACCATCACGGCCGCGCTGGTCGAGCACAGCGCGACCGGCTTTCGCGCGGCGTACGATGCGAAGAGCCTCGAGCCAGGGATTGACGTAGCCTATCGGCACGATGGCACGCGCGGCCAAGCTCGCGTGATCTGGACCCATGTTCTGGAGGGCCGGCGCGTTAGCGGATTCCTGGTCCTCTCGCCTCCAACACGGTAGGAGTCATCGTCTCGCTCTCGGTAAAATAGTGACGTGCCGGAGTTGAGCCGGTTCTTTGGGATCATTATCCGTATGTTTGCCCGAAGCGGGATCACAACGCTACCGGGCGCGCTTTCACGCTAACTACCAGGACCACGTTCGGATTTTCGGCACGATCCAATTGAGCTAGTCGCGGGCAGTATGCCGAAAAAGCAATTGAGACTCGTAGAGGCCCCGGCGGAGTTGCATCAGTCGGAATTGCTGGCCGATTGGAAGCGTCCGCAAGAAGGTCGACGGCC
>JASHRP010000538.1 GCA_030037375.1 Bryobacteraceae bacterium
CACGTCTTCGACGACGGCCCTCCCCCGACGGGGCTGCGTTATTGCATGAACTCCGCCGCGCTGAACTTTGTGCCGCGTCACAAAGGCTAGGATTTCGGGGATTCGCGCATGCCGGTTGTGCCGCCGAGCGAAAGCCCTGAAGCCACGATCTCGAATCTGGAGTCCGCACTGCTCGCTTGCTCGGCGAGGCTGGGGCAAGTTCATCCCGAGACGATTGCCCTGGCCAACCAGCTTGCGGACGCGTATTGGCGCTCAGGCCGCGTGGACCAGGCTGTGGGGGTGTTGGATCAAGCGTTGAGCGAGCTTGACTCCTCGGAGACCGAAGCGTCTAGCCGCGCCGAGATTCTTTGCACCTTGGGGCAGATCTTGCTCGACCAGGGCTGTTGGAATCAAGCCGCCCAGGTTCTGCGAGAACTGCTGAACATCTGCATGGCGCGTTGCGGCGCGTGCCATCCCGGTTCGCTATCGGTCCAGGGCGACCTGGCGGAAGTTCTGTTCGAGCTCGGGGAGGACACGGAAGCGTTGGCGATTGAAGCGGAAGCGTTCGAGAACGCCCAGATTCATCTCGGTAGGAACCATCCGGTGTTCTCCGTGCTCGCGTGGAATCGTGTGGTTAGGCACGAGCGCAGTGGAGAAGCTGAATCTGCCCGAGCTGTGTTGTTGAACGAATTAACCTGGCTCATCGCGGAGAGCGATGAGAATCTGGATTCCGATCAGCAGACGATAAAGGCTCTGCTAATTCAGCGCTTCCGATGGGATACCGCCAGCGCCTGTTAGCGAACGTCGGCAAAGGCTCGCGAGATAGGGGCTTGGCGCGCCGCGCCTTAGTTGCCGCTGAACATTCTCTTAACGTCGTTATAGTTAAAAATCTCGGCGTAGCGGCCCCAGCCGATCACCGTGCGTAACGTCTTTTCCGAATCGCTCGCGCTCATATGATCTTCGAGCTCGGATTTGAAGCGGACTCGCGGGGCGATGTGTCCCTCCCGTTCGTCCAAGACGTGGCGGATATGAGCCGCAAAGGGAACGAAGCGCAACAAGTGCTCCTTGAAAATTCGCTTGCGTTCGTCGGCATCGCTTCGCGCGAACACCTTGCCCGCGGCGGTCAGCTTGATCCCCCCAGCCTTAAGTTCCGCAAACTCGAGGATGTGAAGCGCTTCGGTAACGCCCAACAGGTCTTTTGCGCCAAGAGCTGGCAACCGAGCGATGTCGGACAGATCCGCTTGCCCATCGTGGGGAGGTTGGGCGACGGCCTCGATGACAGCGGTCATGAGATAAGGCCCGACCGGAGGCAATACGTGCAAACCACCATAAATCTGGCTTTGAGTTTTGATCGACTCGATCGCCCGAGAGGTCAGGATCGAATAGAACTCATCCACCAGATCATGGAACGCCTGATCCAGGCGATTGCGAGGATGTGCCAGCGGTACCGGGATTTCCGCGGCGATGTGGCCAGGATTCGAAGCCAGCACGAGGATCCGGTCGCACATCAGTACGGCCTCTTCGATGTTGTGAGTCACCAGCAGCACAGATTTGGTCGGAAGCTGATGCTCGATCCAAAGATCCATGAAGTCCGTTCGGAGGGTCTCCGCGGTAAGAACATCCAAGGCGGAGAATGGTTCGTCCATAAGCAGGACTGTTGGCTGAACCACAATGGCCCGCGCAAAACCGACCCGTTGCCGCATTCCGCCCGATAACTCTCTTGGGTATGCGGACTGGAAACCGTCCAAGCCGATCAAATCGATAGCCGCCATCGCGCGCCGCCGGGCTTCCTCGGGGGCTAGCCCCAAGGCGTCCAGACCCAGCTCGACGTTTTCGAGAACGGTGAGCCACGGCAACAGGGCGAATGTTTGAAACACTACCGCGATTCCTTCGGCCGGGCCGGAAAGTTGATTTCCGAGGTACGACACTTCGCCGGATGTCGGTTCCATCAGGCCGCCCGCGATGCGCAACAGCGTGGATTTGCCGGACCCGGACCGGCCCAGCAAACCGAGGACTTCGCCATCGCGCAAGCAGAGATCGATATTGTCCAGAACCAGCAGCGGTCCGCCGGCAGGGCGCGCGAACGACCTGCAAACATTGCGCATCTGAAGGACTACGTCTTTTTCCGGTGGAGGCATAGAGGCTTTCAATCCAACCGGGTCCGCCGTTCCGCGAATGCATAGAGCGGCCGCCACAGAAGCCGGTTCATCGCGATGACCAGCACTGACATGATCGCGACTCCCAGGGCGATGCGCGGGTAGTCTCCCGCCTCGGTCATCTGGGCGATATAGGCGCCGAGGCCGGATCCGCTCAACCGGGTCGGCCCCCAGCTTACCGCTTCCGATACAATGCTCGCGTTCCATGAGCCCCCCGAAGCTGTGATCGCACCGGTGACGTAATACGGAAAGATTCCTGGGAGCATTACCTCCCGCCACCATCGCCAGCCGCGGACGCGGAAACTTGCGGCCGCTTCGCGGAGATCGCTGGGAAACGCTGTTGCGCCGGCAATCACGTTGAACAGGATGTACCACTGTGTTCCGAGGATCATCAGCGGAGTTAGCCAGATTTTCGGGGCCAGGCCGAATCGCACGATCACGAAAACGGCAAGCGGAAAGAGCAGATTGGCGGGAAATGCGGCCAGGAACTGCGCGAGAGGCTGGACCTTCTCGGCCAGCTTCGGCCGCAGGCCAACCGCGACGCCAATTGGAACCCAAACCAAAGAGGCGAGTACGACCAGGATCACGACGCGCAACAGAGTCAGAGCGCCGTTCCCCGCGGCGATAACGAAATCGCTCCAGTGCAAGGACGGCGCGGCGAACCGGATGAGCTGGCGTCCGATGCAGGCCAGCAGGATGGCTATCGCCGCGTACCATGCGATATCTTGGGC
>JASHRP010000539.1 GCA_030037375.1 Bryobacteraceae bacterium
CGCAGTTCAACTTCGCCCTGTCGCAGCTTTTCCTCGGCTTGCTTGAGCTGCTGAATGTCGGTGCCGGTGAAAACCCAACGAATAATGCGGCCATCTTCGTCATGAATGGGGGCGACGTGTATCAGAAGCCAGTGGTACCGATTGTCCTTTCGCAGGTGCCGCACTTCGAATTCAAACGGCGCTCCACGGACGTACCCTTCGGTGCAGGCCACATGGACTCTGCCCATATCGTCAGGATGAATGTATCTGGCCTCCCCGCCGCCAAAATAATGATCCTCCAGCGTGTAGCCGGTGCTTTCCACCTGCCGGCGATTCAGGTGAAGCAACAGCCCTTCCCCGCTCGCTAATCCGACTGTGACTGGCAAGGCATCAATGAGACTCCGCAGCTCAGCCTCCAGTTCTTCTGAACGCGGGCGCGGAGTCTGAGGCCTCACTGCGAAAACCGCTTGCGCCTGGGCGAGTCTTCCCTGCAGGACGCCGATGACCGCCTGTCCGTACTCTTCTGGATCCCTGTAATAAAGGGTGAGCGCTCCATAGACATTGTCGCCCGCGACAGCCGGGACAGAAATGACCGACGTATACCGAAGGCGCTGAATTGCGGACCTGACGGGATCGAGGCCAGGATGAGCAGAGATCTCTTTAATCCAGCAGGAGGCCCTCGTTCGGATGCAAATGTTTGCCGGGTCCTCGTAGCCCTCCCGGCTCAGAGCAAGCTTGAGCTCTTCGATAAAGCCATCCGTGTCTCCTGAGCAAGCAATCGGCTCTGCAATTCTTCGTGGGTTCCCAGCCGCGTAACCAAACCACGCGAGAGGGAACAATTCCATCCCCACCAGAGCGTCGCAGACCGACTGGAAAAGGGCTCTCTCATCAACTGCGTAGAGGGCATTCGTGACACACGTCCCCATGGCCCTGTGGATCCTGAAAAGCGCGTCGGGTTGTCGGTCGTTGCTCACAGGGCTGTCCCGGTTTTAAATCGATTCTTGTTGATCTTCAGCGCTTTGATCTTCGATTCCAGCGTGGTCCGCGGAATCCCGAGCTTATTGGCGGCCCCCGTCGGCCCGTACACGCGCCCGCCGCACTCGCGTAGGGCAGCTTCAATCAGGGCTTTCTCCTGAGCAGTGTCACGGTTGAGAAGGCCGGGCTGCACATCGGCGGCATCGGGTGCTGGTGGCCTCCGCGAAAGCCAGCTCTCGTCCACCGAGAAGACCTTCGTATCATTGACAATAACGGATCGCTCAATCACGTTCTGCAACTCCCGAATGTTTCCGGGCCAGGTGTAGGATTTGAGCAGATCGAGGCTCCTTTTATCGACCGCCGTAAACTGTCTGCCCGCTTTCCGTGCGTACCGATTCAGGAAATAGGAAACCAGCAAGGGGATGTCGTCGCTGCGTTTGCGCAGAGGCGGCAACTCAATGGGAAAGACGTTGAGCCTGTAATAGAGGTCGCTGCGGAAGCTTCCTGCTGCAACGCCAGCCTCCAAGTCTCGATTGGTGGCGGCCACCACCCGCACATCGGCGCGAATCTTCCCGGTTCCTCCGATTCGCTCGAATTCGCGTTCCTGTAGAACACGCAAAAGAGCGACCTGAGTTTCTGCCGGAAGTTCTCCAACTTCATCCAGGAAGATGGTGCCTCCCTCCGCCAGCTCGAAGCGTCCTAAGCGCCGCTGCGTCGCGCCTGTGAACGCACCCTTCTCATGGCCGAACAATTCCGATGCGATCAGATCCCGAGGAATCACGGCGCAGTTCACGCTCACAAAGGGGCGCAGGGACCGCCCGGACCGCCGGTGAATGGCGCGAGCGACCAGCTCTTTGCCGGTCCCGGTCTCGCCCGTAATCAGAACGCTGGAGTCCGTCGGCGCGACTTTGGAGACGCGGGAGAGCACGTTTTTCAAGGGCGCCGAAGCTCCCACGATCTCTTCGAACATCGACGCCTTGTCGATCTCTTCGCGCAGCGCGACGTTCTCATCCAGGAGCTTCTGCTCGGCCAGTTTCCGATCGTCGATATCGGTTCCCGCGGCATACCATCGCGTGATGCGCCCCTCCTCGTCCGACATAGGACTGAAGCGGTAGTGGAACCAGCGATATTGCCCGTCGTTCCTCGGGAGGCGCCCTTCGAACTCAAACGGCGAACCGGCTTGGAATTTTCCGGGAAGTTCGTGAGTCGCGGTCCCGGCGTCCTGCGGATGTAACACCCGATTCAAGTCAGCGTTCTTCCATTCCTCCAAAGTAATGCCGAAGTAATCCAGGGACGCCCGGTTGGTGTAGAGGCGCTCCCCATCGGGCCCCAATTCGCTGATGTGCGTCGGCGATAAATCGAGAAGCCGCCGGGCTTCTTTTTCGCTCTGCCGCAGCCTTTCCTCGATTTGCTTAAGCTGCTGAATGTCGGTCCCGGTATGAACCCATCGGGTGATAGTGCCGTTTTCGTCCCGAATAGGGGCAGCGTGGGCCAGGACCCAATGGTACTGGTTGTCCTTTCGAAGATGCCGCACTTCGAACTCGTACGGTATCCCTTGTCCGTATCCTTGGGCAGAGGCCAGGTACACTCGCTCCACATCGTCAGGATGAATGTACTTGGCCAGAGCGCCGCGGTACAAGTGATCCTCCAGCGTATAGCCGGTGGTTTCCACCTGCCTGCGATTCAGATGGAGCAACAGCCCTTCCCCGTTGGTTAATCCGATCGTGATGGGCAACGCATCAATGAGACTCCGAAGCTCGGCCTCCAATTCTTCTGAATGCGTGCGCGGAGTCTGAGGCCTCGCTGCGAAAACCCGTTGCGCCTGGCTGAGTTTTCCCTTCAGGACGCCGAGGACTGCCTGTCCGTACTCCTCCGGATCGCTGTAATAAAGGGTGAGCGCTCCATAGGCGGTATCGCCCGAGACAGCCGGGACGGACATGACCGAAGTATACCCACGGCGCTGAAGGGCGGGCCTTATGGGATCGAGGCCATGACGAGCAGAAATGTCCTTGATCCAGCAGGGCTCCCCTGTGCGGACGCAAACGCTTGCCGGATCCTCGTAGTCCTCCCGGCTCAGCGCTAGTTTGAGTTCTTCCATAAAGCCCGCCGTGTCTCCGGAGCAGGCAATCGGCTCTGCAATTCTTCGTGGGTTCCCGGCCGCGTAACCAAACCAGGCTAACTGAAACCTTTCGGATCCCACCAGAATGTCGCAGACCGACTGGAAAAGTCCTTTCTCGTCGAGTGCGTAGGGGGCATCGACAACACACGTTGTCATGGTCCTGTGGACCCTGAAAAACGCTTCGTGACGGCGTTC
>JASHRP010000540.1 GCA_030037375.1 Bryobacteraceae bacterium
AGCGATAGATGGTCGGCCACGAGCACCAGTGGAAATCGGTATTCGTGAACGGCAAACCAATTTCCGTACGTCACAATGATGGCGGGCGCGCCGGCGGTCCCGAGGGTCCATAACAGCCTGGCCATCGCCCATACGCACGCGGCAAACGTTAGTCCCGTTATTCGGGACAGAACGCGTTCGGAGGGAACCCAGCCGAACAACCACAGCAAGGCAAGAGCCCCGCACACACCGCCGGGCGCCATGACGGCAAAAACGAGTGCGTCTTGCGAAAAACTCAAGCGACCCTGCCCTCTTGCACCGGGGGAATCCAGGCCATCGGAAGATGTTCGATTTTGCCCGCGTACCATTCCGCAGAGGAAAGGGCGACGGGCAGACGTTCCAGGGGACCTTGCAACTCTTCGAACCCGGAATCCCGCCGGACACACACGCGTCCGGAGACGGGATCAATCGTTGCGATGCGAATCCAGCGATTGGCGACCATCTGCTTCAGAGATGCGCTTCGTTCGATTACCCCGTTCAGGCGTTCGGGTGTCGTCTCGACTACAAACAAGATGCGCACCGGTTCGTGAATCGAAACCATTTGCCAAGGGAGGCCGGTGCGCAAGTCGCTCGCGTGCCCGTCCATAACACCCACAAGTCCGGTCACATTGTGCGGCAGTTTCGTGCCACAGCCGTAGCGGTCGTTGTCAACAAACGAAAAGTAGTATTCGAGACTAATGCCCGCGCACACCGGAACCACCGCGGCCATGAGCGAAGCAAGGCTGCGATCATCCACGTCCTGACCTGCATCGTAAGAAACCAGGAAGGCCCGGCGATCGAGAAAAAGTCCTCGCGTCAGGCTGCGGCGCCCGACAACGCAGACGGCGTTTGTGCAGTGCCCGTATTCGGGACGCGGCTGAGCGAGGTGTTCGCTGCGTTCCTCAACATGGCATAACGCTTCGGCCGGGTCTGCGGCGACCGGACACGATTCGAAACGCCGGGCGCGCTCATGGGCGTTGCGCGCCCTGGCTTTGTCGAGCGACGCTTTGATCCATCTCAAGTCGCTATCATGTGACGCTGGCATAGTATCGAGATCGTACAACTCGACTTCGTCGCTGCAAGTATCGTGATAACCGCCGACGAACCATGTGTCCGCCGGGATGGCGATACCACACTGACGAAGGCGCTCTCGAACTTCCGGACGGTTCGCCATCGCGGCAAACAGGCGGGCGTTGGGACCGCCGCGGCGGCCGCCGCAAGCCCCGCAGTCGTGGGCCGATTCATGCGGGTTATTGAGGCTTGTCGAACCATGGCCAAGGATCACCACGAGGCGCGCGAATCCATGCGTCAGTCCGGCCGGACCCAGAACGCAGGCGACGCATTCCGCCTTTTCCGTGGCTGCAAAGCCCGTCAGCAGACCTTCTACGGCGTCGTGTGAATCAGCGGCGTTGCGCATGAACTGGAGTTCCGTACGCGGTTCTGGAAGGAAAGCCGCATTTAGCCAGTCGCGCAGGATCGCATAGCGCCGGGGAGCCAGCAGATGGCCAATCAGAGGCACAGCCGAAAGCAATCCGAGCACTGTCGTGGACAGCCACCCGCGCACCAAGGACCGGGACGACACGAACGAATTGCGCATCAGCAGTCCCAGCAGCCGTCTGCGCCAGCGGCGGCTCTCGTGCACTGCGGCGTCTTCCGCCTTCGGCTGTTCAACGACTGCGTGCCGGGGTTTCACCACAACCGGGCAGAATGCTGCGCCCTGCGGGTCGTCGATTCCCTGATAGTCGACTGCCACGCCGAAGTATCCTGCGGCGCTGAAAGTTTCTACTTCTGGGTCCAATTCCTCCAAAGCGCGGCGGGTCGATTCCTCCCGCTCGTCGATGCAGAAAAAAACCTGGGCGCGCGGTCTCTCTTTGGAGCAGGCAAGTCCGCGATATTTCCGATGGCTTGCCAAGCCCTGCAGAATACTGCGTTCATGCCAGCGTTCGTACGCCAGATGGAGGATACGCCGGCGCTGTAGCCCGTTGCACTCCTTGACTTCATCCACGAACGATGCCCAGTCGGCATCGGATAGAAGGTCGACTTCGGCCGCGGAAAACGACACCACACGGGCCGCATCGTAAATGCGGGCAGCCCGGCTCAGACGCAGCCTTTCCTGGGTTTTGAGCGGGTTTTCCAAGGGCACGATTTCCGCACCACCCATGCGTGCCGCCACCCGCGACATCGTCAGCCGCACGGCTAGGAAACCCATCAGGGAACACGGGACCGATTCATGAGGCACCAGTCCTGGGCTCTCCTCCAAAGTCCGCATTAGTCCCGCCCAGCCGGGGAGAGCCAGGAGTTCCGACTGGAGAACCTCTTCCCATTCCGATTCCGGGAGCCTTTCCGCGTCGAGATAGTCAAGCACCGCATCCGTCGCGGTGAAGGAATTCTCCTCCTGCCGCCGAAACTCTGCGTCGAGGCCGCGTAGGTATCTGGGGAAGATGGTCCCGCGCCGTGCGAGCAGCGTTCGCACGGCTTGATAAAAACCCTTTTCGCGGTGCGGCATCGGCCAGTACGCGGTTCCCTGGTCGAGAAACACGGAGCACAACCGGATCAGCCAGGGATGGACGATCTCATCGATGGCGTGGGGTGTCGGGGCCTCTTCTTCATGCACGACTGTGCGTCTCAAACAGGCCTCGAACAGCGCGCGCAGAGCAGGGTGGCGGAAGTCTTCGGCAAGGTCCCCCTGCTCCGTCCGCCACAGAATCGTGGCACCATCAAACTCGCGGACACCCGGCGTAATCATGGCACGACGCAACGACCGCCGGGTCAGTCCGGGAAAGACGACTGCATCAAATTCGCTTTCGAGAACCGCGTTGATGTCGTCAACGTGGATGCGGCCGAATGCGAGGTCCCTTCGATACGCGGCTTCCGGCATATAAGGTTCCGCGCCGAACAGCCGTGATGCTTCGATTACCGCCTGCTCGAAGGGCAGGCGCTCGAATGCGTGCAACGTGTTGTGGTGAACAAAAACGCCGATCGGACCCTGCGCGGGAAGCAGGTGGGCGGTGTGCTCGACTGCGTTCCGCAGCTTACCCCGCCGTGATGGCACGGAATGGCCCTGACCGTTCATCGAGGCGTGCCGATGCGGGCTTTTGGCTCTTGCTTTGCGGCTTGCCTCAGCATGCTTACCGTGCTGCTGAGCTGAGAGTAAAAGTAACGTCGAAGAATATCGAGGACTTCGATCAGCGCATGGTCGCGGATCGAGTAGAAGACCTGATTAGCGACCTTTCTGCTGACAACGATCTGCTTGGCACGGAGGACCGATAGATGCTGTGAGGCGTTGGCCTGCTCGATGCCAAGCTTTTCGATCAGCTTTCCGGCCGACAACTCGCCGTCTCGCAGCAGCTCGACGATCGCAATCCGGGTTGGATTGGCGAGTCCCTGAAAAATCTCACTCTTGAACCGCCGCAACGCGTCGCTCATCTGAATATAGTATATTCGAAGTATTGAATATTAACTAGTTGACCGAGGAGATCTTCCGTCCGCATGTCCAGAACAGTCGTTACAGATAAAAGCCGCACGGCTTCGAGGTCTTTGAGCCAGAATGAGCACCTTCTCAAATGGGTCGAGAAGGTGGCGGAACTGACGCGGCCGGAAACCATCCATTGGGTGGACGGCTCGCAGGAGGAGTACGACCGCCTGTGCGATGAAATGTGCGCCACCGGGACACTCATCCGGCTGAATCAGGATCTATGGCCCGGCTGCTTCTATGCACGGTCGGACGCAAACGACGTGGCGCGCGTCGAGGATCGCACATTTATCTGCTCGCTTTCAAAGGATGGCGCCGGACCGACGAATAACTGGGAAGACCCGCGCGAGATGCGGCGCAAGCTCAAGGGGCTTTTCGATGGCGCGATGCGCGGACGCACCATGTATGTGCTGCCGTTTAGCATGGGGCCGGTTGGCTCGCCGCTGTCGCAGATCGGTGTCCAGCTCACCGATTCGCCCTACGTGGTTGTCAATATGCGCATCATGGCGCGCATTGGCCTGCCGGTTCTCGCGGAAATCGATAAGGACTTTAAGCGAGTGGTCCCATGTATCCACTCTGTGGGCGCCCCGCTGGCGTCCGGGCAGTCTGATGTGCCGTGGCCCTGCAACCGAGAAAAGTACATCGTGCACTTCCCCGAGACCCGTGAAATCTGGTCGTTCGGTTCCGGATATGGCGGCAACGCGCTGCTGGGCAAGAAATGCTTTGCGTTGCGAATCGCGTCGAACATGGCGCGCGACGAAGGCTGGATGGCCGAGCACATGTTAATTCTCGGTGTCGAAGACCCGCATGGACAGAAGACGTACGTTGCTGCGGCGTTCCCAAGCGCCTGCGGAAAAACGAACTTCTCGATGCTGATTCCGCCCGCGGGTTTCGAAGGGTGGAAAGTCTGGACGGTTGGTGACGACATCGCCTGGATCAGGCCAGATGAGAAGGGCCGCCTGCGCGCTATCAATCCGGAAGCAGGATTCTTTGGCGTCGCGCCCGGAACATCGATGGAGACAAATCCGAACGCGATGGCGACGCTGGCGCGCAACACCATCTTCACGAACGTCGCCCTGACACCGGACGGCGGAGTCTGGCGGGAGGGAATGACCGATGAACCGCCTGCCGAATGCGTTGACTGGCAGGGCCGGTTGTGGACGCCTGAGATCGCTAAGAATACTGGAGCAAAGGCGGCCCATCCGAACTCGCGTTTCACGGCTCCGGCCTCACAGTGTCCCACCATTGATCCAGCGTGGGAAGATCCGAGCGGCGTCCCGATTAGTGCGTTCATCTTTGGCGGCCGACGCGCCTCGACCATGCCACTGGTTTATCAGGCATTCAACTGGACCGCCGGCGTATACATCGGCGCCACCATGGGTTCGGAAATGACTGCCGCCGCCACGGGTACTGTCGGCAAAGTCCGGCGCGATCCCATGGCGATGTTACCCTTCTGCGGCTATCACATGGGCGATTACTTCCGCCACTGGATCAAAATGCAGCGTCAGGTGTCACAGACGCCTCGCATCTTCCACGTCAACTGGTTCCGCAAGAACGGCGAGGGCAAGTTCATCTGGCCCGGATTCCGCGAGAACATGCGGGTTCTGAAGTGGATTGTCGACCGCACCCGCGGCTGCGCCACGGCGCAAGAGACCTCCATCGGTTGGATGCCGCGTTACGACGACATCGAATGGGCGGGTATGGAATTTTCACCGGAGCAGTTTGATGAACTGCAGCATCTGGACCGGGCTGCGTGGCGCGCTGAGGTGATTGGCCACGAAGAATTGTTCTTCGATCTTCACGATCATCTCCCGTCGGAAATCGTTTATGAACGCGAACTCCTGATCTGCCGCCTGTGACGCGGTGTCAGTTCCCTTGAATTCATGATTCTGTCGAGCAGTTGCATTCTGTTTTACGCGCTCGAGAGTGGTGTCCGTGGACGCCTGATGGAGGGTAGAGTTGCATTTCACGAATGCCATGGCCTCGTCGTTTACGACAGGTTCGGCACTCTGAATGAATACCTCTCAGGGGACAAGTTGCGGAGTTGGAGTGTGATCCGTGACGGAGTTGCGGTTCCGGGGTGGAGCCACATCATGCCGCAGGACACGAATCGCCTGACGGATCAATAGGAGGCTGGCTATTGGCGGAAACGCTTGGCTAACTGGCGGTGACAGAGATAAAAGAAATCGCAGGCGATGATCGCGGTAGCGTGATTCCACACGAAGGTAGACCAGCGCTGACCCCTGCCGAGGTCACGCGGTTCAGCAGCATGTATTTGCGCACGTTATGGGGGGACGCGAATGCCAAGCTTGGACGAGAGTTCATCGGCAATCCGCTCCCTCACGCCAGGTTGGGTTCTCCTGTGTTATACCCAGGATCAATTCGCGGATATTCCGGGGAGGGAGGGACGCCCGCGCTAGCACGACTTCCAACGCCAGAAGTTTCGAAACGCTGTTCGATGCCACTTGATGAAGTTTTCTGGATTCACGATCACGAGCGCATCACGCCAGTCAAAACCTCCCGAGCGCTGCCATAACCAAACGGAAGGCGGTGGTGGTGCGGCGCGGTCTAGCGTCATGTTCCTGGAACACGGCGAGCTGTTTTCGGAGGAACAGAATCCCGGCCATGAGGGCCATACGGAGCACACAAGCAAACGGAAGAAGGTTAGCAAGTCTGTATTCCACAGAAGGTTCACGCCAGACCGATTTCTTGCGGCACAACGGCGAATAGGTCGCGGCTCATGATGCCCAGAGGCGTTCTGATTGATTACGGCGGGACCTTGGTGGTTGAGACGCGATTCGATGTGCGAACCGGCTTTCTGGCGTTGCTGGAACTCGCCGCATATTCGCCGCCAACGCTCAGGCTGGAGCAGGTCTTGCAGCG
>JASHRP010000541.1 GCA_030037375.1 Bryobacteraceae bacterium
TCATCATGATCGGGCGAAAACGCAGCCGGCAGGCTTCGTAGATCGCGTCGCGGGAATTCATTCCCTCATTGCGTTCCGCGGCTATAGCGAAGTCGATCATCAAAATCGCATTCTTCTTCACCAGGCCAATCAGCAAGATGATGCCGATGATGCCGATAATGTCCAGCTGCCCGTGCGTCAGGATGAGCGCCAGCAACGCGCCGACGCCCGCCGAAGGGAGGGTGGAAAGAATCGTAATGGGGTGGATGTAGCTTTCGTAAAGAATGCCCAGCACCAGGTACACGGTGATTAGCGCGGCGGCGATTAGGATCGGCTCTGAGCTGAGCGAATCCTGATAAGCCTCCGCGGTTCCGGCGAAGAAGGTTTCGATGTTGGACGGCAATCCGACCTCGCGAGCCCGCGCGTAGATGGCGTCCACTGCATCGCCCAGCGCAACCCCGGGAAGGAGATTGAAAGAGATGGTCACCGCGGGGAAGAGGCCCTGATGAGATACCGCCAACGCAGTCAGGTCCGACGTATTTCTCGAGAACGCGCTGAGCGGGACACGCTGTCCACCCGGCGCGCTAACGTAAACCCGCCTGAGCATATCCGGATTCTGCCAATACTTCGGCGCAGCCTCCATCACCACGTAGTACTGATTGAGCGATGTGTACATGGTGGAGACCGGCCGTTGTCCGAAGGCATCGTAAAGCGTGTTGTCGATCAATTGCGACGAAATTCCAAAGCGCGATGCGGTGGACCGGTCGTAATTCACGTAAGATTCCAGGCCGCGGTTCTGCTGGTCCGTATTGACGTCGGCGATGATCTTGATGGTTCGCAACGCGTCCAGCATCTTGGGGCCCCAGACGTTCAGGTCCTGCACGTTGTCGCAGCGCATCGTGAATTGATAGTCCGCGTTGCTTTGCCGTCCGCCGACGCGCACGTCCTGGGCGGCTGTCAAATACAGGGTCGCGCCGGGGACTTTCGCCAGCACCGGCCGCAGCCGGTTGATGATCTGCTGCGCGTTCTCCGTGCGTTCCCCAAGCGGCTTCAAGGACATGAACACGCGGGCGGTGTCGGTGGCGCGGCCCGTTCCGCCCCCGGCAAACCCCATCACGGTGTCTACAGTCTTATCGCTGTGCAGAATGGTTTCGTACTGGCGCAGGAGTCCGTCCAACTGTTGAAATGACGTGGCTTGGTCCGCTTGTATGTTGCCGTTCAGGCGGCCGGTATCCTGCGCCGGGAAGAAGCCCTTCGGGACGCGGATGAACAGCCACATGCTCACGGCGACAGTTCCCAGCAAAACCAGCAATGTGATGAAGGAGTGCCGCAGCACGACGCGCAGCGACCGCGCATATATGCTGACGGCCCAATCGAGCGCCTTTTCCGAGGCGCGGTAAAACCATCCGTGGCGGCCCTCCTCGCGGTGTTTCAACAGATGCGCGCACATCATGGGCGTGGCCGTCAGCGAAATCACCATGGAGATCGCAATGGCCACCGACAGCGTGACGGCGAATTCGCGGAACAAGCGGCCGACAATACCGCCCATCAGTAGCAGCGGAATGAACACGGCCACCAGCGAAATGCTGATCGTGAGCACCGTGGAGCCGATTTCCTCCGCTCCTTTGAGCGCCGCCTCCATCGGTTTCATTCCCAGCTCGAGGTAGCGCGTGATGTTTTCGATCACCACGATGGCGTCATCCACCACGAATCCGGTCGAAATGGTCAGCGCCATCATCGAGAGATTGTCCACGCTGAAGCCGGCCAGATACATAATGCCGAAGGTGCCGATCAGCGAAACGGGGACCGCAACGCTGGGTATGAAGGTCGTCCGTCCGTTGCGCAGAAAGAAGAACACCACCAGCACTACCAGCACGACGGAGATCCCGAGCGATCGCTCCACGTCGCGCACGGAAGCGCGGATGGTGACGGTCTGATCCAGCGCCACCTTCATGTCGATGGATGCCGGGATGGCTGCGTGAAGCTGAGGGAGTGCGGCCTTGACGCGATCGACGGTGTCGATGATGTTCGCTCCGGGCTGGCGGTAGATGATCACCAGCACGGCGCGGACCGCATTGGCATATCCGGCGTTGCGCACGTCCTGCACGGAATCGATTGCCTCGCCGAGATCGGATACACGCACCGGAGCTCCGTTGTAGTAGCCCACGATCAGCGGCGCGTAGTCGCTGGCCTTGAAGATCTGATCGTTGGCGCCCACCTCCCACATCTGGCCGTTGCTCGAAAAATGTCCCTTGGGAGAATTAGAATTGGCGTTAGCCAGCGCCGTGCGCACCTGTTCGAAGCCGACGTTGTATTTGCTCACGGCGTCCGGATTCAGCTCGATTCGCACTGAGGGCAATGCGCTTCCTCCCACGGTTACCTGCCCTACACCGGTAATCTGCGAAAGCTTCTGCGCCATGATGGTCGAGGCCGAGTCGTACATCTGGGTCTGATCTAGCGCGTCTGAGGTCAGATCGATGATCATGATCGGCGAATCCGCGGGATTCACCTTTTTGTAGGTCGGATTTCCGGGAAGGTTGGACGGCAGATAACTCCGCGCCGCGGCGATAGCCGCTTGCACGTCGCGCGCGGCCGCGTCGATGTTGCGATTCAAGTTGAATTGCAACGTGATGTTGGTCGAGCCGAGCGTGCTAATGGAGGTCATCTCCGATACGGAAGCGATGTGGCCCAATTGGCGCTCCAGCGGAGTCGCTACCGCGGACGCGATGGTCTCGGCCGAAGCTCCGGGCAGCGTCGCGCTGACGGAGATGGTGGGGAAATCTACCTGCGGCAGCGGTGAAACGGGCAGCAGACGGAAGGCGACTCCGCCCGCCAGCGCGATCGCGACGGTCAGCAGCGTGGTGGCTACCGGGCGCCGTATGAAGGGTTCGCAGATGCTCATGTGTGCCGCCGGAACCTTCGCGCCAGGCGTTCGAACCAAAGATAGATCACCGGCGTGGTGTACAAGGTCAGGGCCTGGCTGAAGATCAAACCGCCGATAATGCTAATTCCCAAGGGTTTGCGCAGTTCCGATCCCGTCCCGGTCCCTAGCGCGAGCGGAACCCCGCCCAGCAGCGCCGCCATCGTGGTCATCATGATCGGGCGAAAGCGCAACAGGCAGGCTTGATAAATCGCCTCGCGCGGTTCCTTGCCCTCATGGCGCTCCGCGTCGAGCGCGAAATCGATCATCATGATCGCGTTCTTCTTGACAATGCCGATCAGTAGCACGATGCCGATCAGCGCAATGACGCTGAAATCGTTCTTGAAGATCATCAGCGCGAGTAGCGCGCCAACGCCAGCCGACGGCAGCGTCGACAGAATGGTTATCGGATGGATGTAGCTCTCGTACAAGACGCCGAGCACGATGTATACCGTCACCAGCGCCGCGATAATCAGCACACCCTCGTTCGCCAGCGAGTTTTGGAAGGCCGCCGCGGTGCCTTGAAACTGGGCCTGGATGCTGGCCGGCAGATTGAGTCCGGATTTAACCTTATTGACTGCGGTGACAGCGTCGCCAAGCGAAGCGTTGGGCGCGAGATTGAACGATAGAGTCACCACCGGAAATTGGCCCTGATGATTAATGGTGATGGGGACCGTCGTCAGCTCCATGTGGGAGAACGCGGCTAAAGGAACGTTGCTGCCGTTAGCGAACACCGCAGAGGAAGGAGCCGGCCCGCTGAATACTAGACTTGAGGGCGCCACCGCCGATCCCGTGACAATGGAGGTCGAGGCGCCGCCGGCGGTGTTGACAGGACCTTGCGAAATATTGGTCGAGGAATTGCCGCCGGCGACCAGCCCCGAGTTGCCGCCGGCGCCGCTGGGAGCGCCGGTTCGAATGTACAGATCGCGCAGGTCGAGGGGGCTCTTCTGGAATCCCGGCATCAGCTCCAGCACCACGTGGTATTGGTTTAGCTGCGTAAACATCGTGGAGACTTGCCGCTGTCCATAGGCATCGTACAGCGTCTGGTCGATCACGGTTGGGGTGATTCCAAGGCGCGATGCGGTGTCGCGGTCGTAAACCAGTCTGGCCTGCAATCCTTGATCCTGCTGGTCGCTGGCGGCATCCGTTAATTCGGGTTGCTGTTGCAGCCGGGCGAGGAACTTGGGCGCGTACGAATTCAGTTCCGCCATGTTGGGATCTTCAAGCGTGTACTGGAACTGGGTGCGGCTGACGCGATCTTCCACGGTCAGGTCCTGCACCGGCTGCATGTAAAGCGTGATGCCGGCGATGTTGTTGAGTTGCGGCTGAAGTCGGCGGATAATGTCGGGCGCGCTGATCTTACGCGCTTCGATCGGCTTGAGGTTGATCAGAATCCGTCCGCTGTTCAGCGTCGGATTCGTGCCGTCGACACCGATAAATGAAGACAAGCTGTCGACGGCCGGGTCTTTAAGGATCACCTGGGCCAGCGATTGTTGCAGCCGCGACATTTCGCCGAAAGACACGGACTGCGCCGCTTCGGTGACTCCCTGAATCACGCCGGTATCCTGAATCGGAAAGAACCCCTTGGGGATGATATAGAAAAGATAAATGGTCAGCGCCAGAGTGCCCGCCGCTACCAGCAACGTCACCGTTTGGAAGCGCAGCACCACCTCCAGGGTTTTGCCATACCAGCGAATGATCGCGTCGAAGGCGTTTTCGGACGCCCGGAACAGCCGGCCTTGTTCGTGTTCCGGCTTGTGGCGGAGCAGCTTGGAGCACATCATCGGCGTCAGAGTCAGCGACACCACCGCCGAGACCAAAATGGTCACGCTGAGCGTCACCGCAAATTCGCGGAACAAACGGCCCACGATATCGCCCATGAACAGCAGCGGAATCAGCACGGCGATCAAAGACACGGTCAGAGAAACAATGGTGAATCCTATCTGCTGCGAGCCTTTGAGCGCGGCCTCGAGCGGTTTGTCGCCTTCCTCGATATAGCGGCTGATGTTTTCGATCATGACGATGGCGTCGTCCACGACGAAGCCGGTGGAAATGGTGAGCGCCATCATCGATAGGTTGTCCAGACTGTAGCCCAGCAGGTACATCACGCCAAACGTTCCAACTAGCGAAAGCGGCACGGCGATGCTCGGAATCACCGTGGCCGCCAGGTTCCTCAGAAAAACGAAGATCACCATGACCACCAGGCCGATGGTCAGCATCAACTCGAACTCCACGTCGGACACCGACGCGCGAATGGTATTGGTGCGGTCCGTCAGGATGGTCACCTTTACATCCGTAGGCAGGGACGCTGTAAGCGTGGGCAGCAGCGTGCGGATCGAATCCACCACGGAGATGATGTTGGCACCGGGCTGGCGCTGGATATTCACGATCACCGAGGGAGTGGTGTTCATCCACGCGGCCTGCTGGACGTTTTCGATGTCGTCCCGGATCACCGCCACGTCGGTCAGCTTTACCGGCGCGCCGTTGCGGTAGGCAACGATGACGTGCGCGTAATCGGAGCTGGAGAGCAGTTGGTCGTTGGCTCCGATTTGATAATCCTGATACTCGCCGTCGAAGTTGCCCTTGGCCTGATTCACGTTGGCCGCCGTGATCGCGCTGCGCACGTCCTCGAGATTCAAGCCGTAGGACGCCAACTGGGTCGGGTTCGCTTGAATCCTGACGGCCGGCTTCTGCCCGCCACTAATGCTCACCAGGCCTACGCCGGGAAGCTGCGAAATCTTGGGAGCAAGGCGCGTGTCCGCGAGATCCTCGACTTTTGAGAGTTGCATCGTCGAGGAACTCAAAGCCAGTGTCAGGATCGGCGTATCCGCCGGATTGGTTTTGGCATAGAGCGGCGGCACGGGCAGATCCGACGGGAGATAAGTCCCCGCCGCGTTAATGGACTGTTGCACCTCCTGTTCCGCGACGTCGATGTTCAGGCTCAGCACGAATTGCAGAGTGATGATGGAGCTGCCGCCTGAGCTGATCGAGGTCATCTGCTGCAAGCCCGGCACCTGCCCGAACTGCCGCTCCAGCGGCGCCGTCACCGAGGACGCCATGACGTCGGGGCTGGCGCCCGGATAGAAAGTGATCACCTGAATGGTCGGGTAGTCCACTTCCGGAAGCGCCGAAACGGGTAGTTGCCGGAATCCGACTGCGCCCGCCAGCAGAATGGCGACCATCAACAGGGACGTCGCTATGGGGCGCAGGATGAAGGTGCGGGACGGATTCACTTCCCCTTGCCTCCGGGTTTTTCCCCGGGGATCTGCACGTTCACTTTGCTGCCTTCCTGCAGTTTGTCGATACCGGTCAGCACAACCACTTCTCCGGGCTTGAGGCCGGAGACGATCTCCTCATCGTCGCCTTCCTTGATACCCTCCTGAATTTTGCGAATCGACGCAGTCGAATCCGGCTGCACCACCCACACGAATACCACATTCGAATTTCGCTGCACGGCCGCTGTGTTCACGAGCACGACGCCGTGCTTCTCCTCAAGCAGCAGCTTCGCATTCACGAACTGGCTCGGAAACAGCGCGCGATCCTTGTTATCGAAGGTTGCCCGCAGGCGCACGGTGCCGGTGGTTTGATCGATTTCGTTGTCTATGCTGGTGAGCGTGCCTTGCGCCAGCCGCTTGGTGAGCCCGCGGTCCCAGGCGTCCACTTCAAGCTTTACTCCCTCCCTTTGCTTCTGGAGCACGGATGGAAGCGGATCCTCGGCCAGCGTGAAGATGACGCTGATAGGATCGATCTGCGTGATCACCAGCATGCCGTTGGTGTCCGTAGCGTGAACGATGTTGCCGGGATCCACAAGCCT
>JASHRP010000542.1 GCA_030037375.1 Bryobacteraceae bacterium
CGATGCGATGGCGCTGCTGGCCGGAGTGGCGGGAAGCGCCGCCAGCACCGCTGGCGGAACGGTGAACGTTCCGGCGGTCACCTGCGCCAGGCAGCCGATCATCGCGGAAGAATTCGCGGGGTTATTGTTCGACATGACTCCGATCGCCACCACGTCCGTTGCGGAGTTCCCTCCGGTCCAAGTGACGGTCAAGCCACTGGATCGGGTCACCGTAGCAACCGAAGATTGATTGGTCCACGTCACCGGAGCGCTAGTCGAGCCTTGGTCTGTAGCCGCTTGAACGTTCGCTCCACCGGGGATTGTCAGCGTGAAGGGGCCCGGGAAACTGTAGAGGAGCTGGGCTGCGGTTGCGATCGACGGGTTCTGTCCGATCAACGCGCCGTAGAGCTGAGAGAACCCGGCGACCCTCCCGGCCGAGCCACTCAGTCCGCCCGAGTTGATCGTCAGCGCGGAGCCGCCATCGAGCGTTTTGCTGTTGGGAGCGAACAACGCGATATTCGCCGGAGCGGCCGCGGCAGCCACGGAGTACATGGTGCACGTGCCAAGCGGGGGCAGGGAAAACGCGGGATTGAAATACGACGCGCCGCCGGGGTCTTGCTGCAGATCCGCGATGAGAACGTCGTTAGCCGCCGTGCCTAGGGAATCCACGCTGATATTGTCGACGCCGGTGTAGCGTTGCGGCAGGACGATGCCGTTGCTTCCCCCGTTTCGCAACGCAGTGCCGATCGGATTGAAGCTGTCCGTGCACGCCGCGCCAGCTTTGTCGATCGCGACTGTGACCGCGTTGCTCACGATCTTCCCGTTTGCCTGCACCTGGACCGGAACATAGCAGCCGGTTGGGGCGTTGGCCGGCACGGTGAAAACGATTTGATCCAAACCCGAGCAGCATGGGGAGCGGCCGGAATAAGCCACCGTCGCCGGCTGGTTTCCAACGAACACGCTGATTTGCGCCGGCAGATTTCCGGCCGTGGGCGCGATATCATCGGCATAGGGAACGGGGCCGAGCCCGGTCGCCCAAAGAGTCAGCACCTGGCCCGGCTGCGCTGTTACTTGCGTGGTGTTCACCGGCTGGTTCGCGCTCGAAATGTAGTTCTGGATGACTCCCGGCCCGAATCCGGAGCTGGGGACGGAGAACAATCCGGGGCTTGCCGCGACCACGTTCGCCACGCCGACGTTGCTGGTCTGATTGTTGTACTGAACGCGAATCAGCACCTGCCCCAGCGGCGCTGTCGAAGGCATGATCGCGCTGACCTGCGAAGCGTAGGCGACGATCGGGATCGCCGCCAGAGCCGTGCTGCCCTGCGTGATCTGCACCGAGACTCCGCCGAGCGTGTTTTGCAGCGGATAGGAGCTCGTCTGCACCGCGCTCGTGGGACCGAGGTTGCTTCCGAAGACCGTGAAAATAGACCCTTGCGCGATCGAGCCGCCGGGGAGTCCCGGACCTTCAAAGCTGGCCGCATTGACGATACCGCGATAGTTGATGAAAGGCTGCGCTGCTAAAGGCAGCGTGGCCAGAAAGGCTACGAGAGTGGCTTTGAGAAAGCGTATATTCGTCATGGCACCACCACCATAAATGACGCGATGTATTGCTCGGGCGACGGGTTCGCCGGCGGAGTGACTGCCAGCGTCGCTGCGTTAATTGTGTAGATGTTATTCGAATACTCGTCGTTGGCCAACAGAGTTGAGCCGTCTGCTGAAATAGCCAGATAATTCATCGGCAACGCTTCACTACCTGCCGGATTCACCACGACGCTGGAGATTTGAGTCAGGGTCGCAGTGTCGTAGACCAAGAGCCTGCTGCCTCCGATTAAGTACAGATATGAGCCGGTGGGATCGACGGCCAAGTCGTTGAACTCGTCAGTCGCGTTTAGCACCTTTGCGATCACTTGCTGAGACAGGGTGTCGATCACGTACATGGTGCCCAGTCCTGTGTTCGGCGCGATCACAAAAAGGAGTTCGCCGTCCGGCGTAATTCCTGCCCGGCTAACCGGCAAGGGCACGGGAATCGTGACGATCGAAGACGGATTTTGTGTATCGACGATGAGCACTTCCGAAGTGGAACCGTTTGACGGGATGTAGAGATAACGATCGTCTGGGCTGATGGCGGGATGTCCGGGATTTACGCCTTGAGGGAGGTCGATTGTTTGGCTGATTGAATACGTTGATGTGCTGATTGCCAGGACGGTCGGCGGCGAGACCGGAAGGCCAGCTCCTGCGCCCACCGCTTGAACAGTGACGTAGACGACGGTTCCTGCGTGATTGGAGGCGATCGCGAGGGGGATCAAGCCTGGAATCGGGATGGTCTGAACGAGAGCGGGCGAGGTGTCATAGACGTAGATATCGTTGGTTGGATTCGCGGACAGGATCCAGGCCTGTCCGTTCGATTGAGCGGTGGCGGAAGCTGCCTGGACAAGGCGGCGGAGCAAGCTCGCTTGGCTTGTAGGGCCGTTACCGCCGGGGGAGACTGAGGTTGCGTCGCTGGGCGTTCCAGCAGGAGCGGAGGCGCTTGCCGGAGTCCCTCCTGGCATCGGTTTGGAAAATACAATCGTGAGGATCTGGGAGATCGATACCGTACCGCCGCTCACCAGAATGAATCGGATGAAGTCACAAGCTGCGCAGGCGCCGCAGAAATACAGGGCGACGGCAACGAACCCCAGTCTAGCGGCATTGGATCGGAGGATGGCCGTCAACCGGGTCATCGACGCCATTATATCGGCTCCTTCCCGATTCTCCGCCTCCCAAAATGCATACTGAGCGCGAGCGCGCTGATTCCAATCGCCGCCGTACTGGTTGCGGCGAGCCGGTCAAAAATCGCCAGCTCCGAACCCGGCGCTTCGGCCCGCAGCGGTTCGACGATGAGCCGGAACACGCCGAACAGCAGCGCCAGTAATCCGAAGTAAAATCCCGGCGCGCGGCGGCGGACATCGAGCAAGGCGAACAGCGCGGCGGTTGTAACTGCCCACAACATCTCCAGGACGCCGAGGTCGTAACGCGGGCCTCCGGGAAATCGCA
>JASHRP010000543.1 GCA_030037375.1 Bryobacteraceae bacterium
GGGATCGAGATGCAGACGATCAAGGTGCTGCGCCAGCTCCCCAGGAAAAGCAGAATCATGAAGCCGGTCAGCACGGCCGCCGCGCCGGCCTCCCGCAACACGCCTTGAATCGCCGCGCGGACGAAGATCGATTGATCGAACAGCGTTTCGATCTTCAATCCGGGAGGCAGCGTAGACTTAATTCGCGGCAAGGCGCCCTTGATGCGGCGGACGATGTCGATGGTCGAAGCGCCGCCGCTCTTTAGCGCGGTCAGCAAGGCTCCGCGAGCGCCATTGTGCCTTACGATGTTGGTCTGCACCATGTAGCCGTCGCGGACCTGCGCAATGTCGCGCATGTAAATCGTGGTGCCGTTGACGGACTTGACGGGCAGCCGGTTGAACTGATCCACGACGCTGGGGATGTTGTTCATCTCCACCCGGTATTCACGCGATCCGATTTTGGCGCTGCCGGTGGGAAGAATGACGCTCTCGTTGTTCAGCGCCGCGGAGATATCGGTGGCGGAAAGGCCCCGTGAAAACAGAGCGTCCGGATTGATGTCCACCATCACCATGCGCTGTTTGCCGCCGAACGGAGGCGGAACGCTCGCGCCCTGAATCGTGGCGAGCTGGGTGCGGATGAAATTGGTGCCGAGATCGAAGACTTCCTGCTCGCTCAGAGTTTCGCTCGAAAGACCGAGCTGCAGGACTGGAACGGACGCGGCGTTATAGCGAATGATTCCCGGCGGCCGGGTACCCTCGGGAAGATAGCCGACAAGCTGGTTGGATTGCGCGGAGATCTGCGCAATCGCGGCCTCGATCTTCGCCCCGGGGTGGAAATAAACCCGAATGACACTGACGCCGGCATAAGACTGCGACTCCATGTGCTCGATATCGTTCACCGTCGTCGTCATGCTGCGCTCGCTGCGCGTGGTGAACATGTCGGCCATGTCTTCGGGAGTCAGGCCGGTGTACTGCCAGACGACGCTTACGATGGGAATGTTAATCTCGGGGAAAATATCGGCGGGCATGCGCGCGATCGCGAGGCCGCCAGCGAGCAAAATCGCCAGCGCCATCACTACAAATGTGTAGGGACGACGCAGCGCTAGCTTGACAATCCACATAGTGCTTCAATTTCTATTAGACAGCGCACCAGCGGAAGGTGTCCACTGCGGGGCGCTGACAAAATCCTGTGCCATAAGGCATATTGATCGGAGCGCGCCGCTCGGTCCCGCTGCTACAATAGATTCTCGGAGCGCGTTTTCCCCGTTTTGGTCAGAGATGAGTTGAGGTGTGCCCATGCGCGGGGTGACGGAAAAAAGATGAGCAACATAATCGTTCTCGGAGCCCAATGGGGCGATGAGGGCAAAGGCAAGGTGGTGGACCTGCTGGCGGAGCGTTTCGACGTAGTCGCCAGGTACCAAGGCGGCCACAACGCGGGCCACACCGTATTCATCGGCGACCGAAAGTTCGTCCTCAAATTAATCCCAAGCGGCGTGTTGCGCGATGGCGTGATGGTGGTGATCGGCAATGGGGTAGTGATCGACCTCGCGGCGCTGATCGAGGAGATCGATTCTCTGAAGGCCCTGGGGATCGATGTTGCGGGCAAGCTGTGCATCAGCAACCGAGCGCATGTGATTTTTCCGTTCCACCGGCTGGTGGAGAAAATGTCGGAAGCGCGCGAGAATCGCATTCCCATTGGGACCACACAGCGCGGCATCGGCCCCTGCTACGAAGACAAAATGGGACGCCGGGGAATTCGCATCGCGGATCTGTTCGACCCGGAGGCTTTTCGCGCGCTCTACGACGTTCTGGCGGAGGATAAGCGAATCCTCGCCGAGACGTTCCAGATTCATGAGCCGATCGATTACGCGCTGATCCGGCATCAGACCGAAGAATACGCGGCGCGGATTCGCCCTTACGTCTGCGACACAGCCAAGATGCTGAACGACGCGATCGCACAGGGGAAGCGAATTCTGTTCGAAGGCGCGCAGGCGACCATGCTCGATATCGATCATGGGACCTATCCCTTCGTCACTTCATCGAGCGCGGCCGCCGGAGGCGCTTCCACCGGGACAGGCGTTCCACCGACTCGCATCGGCGGCGTGATCGGCGTTTCGAAAGCTTACATCACGCGCGTCGGCGCCGGCCCGTTTCCGTCGGAGAGCGACGGCGCAGCCGGCGAGCTGCTGCGCCGTGAAGGCAAGGAATTCGGAGCCGTGACCGGCCGTCCCCGGCGATGCGGCTGGTTCGATGTGCCGCTGCTGGGATACACCGCGATGGTCAATGGCTTCGACACGCTGATCATCACCAAGCTCGACGTTTTGGATCAGCTCGATGAGATCCCCGTGTGCGTACGCTACCGCTTGCGCGGCTCGGACATTTGCGAAATGCCAGCGACCTACCGCACGCTCGAGGAAGTCGAGCCAGTGTACGAGAAGCTTCCCGGCTGGCGTTCGACTACCCGGGGCATCGACAGGTTCGAGGATCTGCCCGAACGCGCGAGAGCCTATCTGCGGTTCCTGGAGGAACGGACCGGCGTTGAAGTCGGCGCCGTTTCGACGGGTCCTGAGCGCAACGAGACCATGATCCGCAAGGGTTCGCGGCTCGAGCAGTTGCTATCGGAGTAGAGGCGTAACCGAGCATTTTAGACCCTCCCCTCGGCAGCCGATTAAACTCGTATAGGTTTTCGGTGTTTAATAGAGGAGAGGTATCCCATGAGTAGAGGGTTGGCGATTGCCGCGCTCGCCGCGTGCAGTTTTACGCAGAGTCTTACGAGCGGGGCTGAGCTAACGCCTCCCAAGGCGGGAAAGGTCGCGATTTTTCCGCTGAAAGATATCAAGCCGGGCATGAAAGCCACGGCCTGGACGGTCTTCCAGGGGACCCAGCCGGAACCGATTCCACTCGAGATCGTCGGCGTTTGGAAGAAAGCCAACGGGCCGAATGACGTGATTCTCGCCAAGATGGGCGGGAGAGCCCACGAGACCAACGTGGCCGGCGGCATGAGCGGAAGCCCCGTTTACATCGATGGCAAGCTGGTGGGCGCGGTGGCGCTGCGCATTAGCGTGTTTTCTCCGGACGCCATCTGCGGCATCACACCGATCGAATCCATGCTGGAGGTCGCGGACTTTGACCGTTCCCGTCCGGCAGACACGATTCCTGCCACGCGGCTTGCGCAAGGTCCAAAAGGTATCGTTCCAAAGGATATTTTGGAACAGCTTGCCTCCGCGGGCGTGCCGGAGAGTTCGATCTCGCGCGATCAATCTCTCATGGAACCCATCGCCACGCCGATGGTGTTTTCAGGATTTAGTCCGGCGGCGCTCCAAACCTTCGAGCCCTTGCTCCAACAGATGGGAATTACAGCGGTGCAAACCGGCGGAGGAGGAGCAACCACTCTCAACTGGAAGCCGGTCAAAGGATGGGAGACTTCGCTCAATCCTGGCGATTCAGTGGCCGGAATCCTGATCTCGGGCGACCTTTCGGCTACAGGTACCGGAACCGTAACCTACAACGACGGCAAGCACGTGCTCGCGTTCGGCCATCCGTTCATGAATCTGGGCCCGGTCGATATGCCGATGGCCAAGAGCGAAGTGGTCATGACGCTGGCATCGTCCTATCAGCCGAACAAGCTTCCCAACACAACGGAGGTTGTCGGCGCGCTGCATCAGGACCGCTTCAGCGGAATCATGGGCGAGCTTGGGGCCGAGGCGCCGATGGTGCCGGTGCACTTGAAGGTGCGCTCGCTCGACGAATCGGACAAGCTGACCAAGGAAAAGGATTTCAACTTCCAGGTCTTCGTGCATCAGAAGTACACGCCGACTCTGATGGCGCTGACGCTCGCCAGCACGATTCAGCAGATCAATGAGTACGCCGACGAGATCACGTATCGTATGAGCGGCAGCGTGGATGTTTCCGGAGGAGGGAACCTGCAGGTTTCCACCACGCTTGCCGGAAGCGAGGCTCCGGCGCCGCCGGCCGCGTTGCTTGCGAACTGGTGGGGCGATAAGTTCAGCAGGCTTTTTGCGAATCCCGTTTCCATGCCCAAGCTCACCAAGGTCGATTGCACCATCGATCTTCTTCCGGAACGCCGCGTGGCTGCGATCGACAGCGCCTGGACGCCGGTGACTCAAGTCGAAGCGGGCAGCGAAATCCCGGTGAAAGTGTTCTTGCAACCCTATCGCGGCGAGAGATTGGAGCGGTCCCTAACGGTTAAGCTTCCGGCTGGTTTGGCTAAGGGCGAGCATCGCATTCTATTCAGCGACGCTGATACCCTGAACCGTCTGCAAAGCGCCGCCGCCGCCAGTAGCCGCTTTATGGATGTTCCGGAAACCGTCTCTTTGCTGAATCAGGAGCGCAGCAACAACCGCATGTACGTATCTCTGGTTGAACCTCGCGCGACCTATTTCACCGACGATAAGACCTTACCGTCGTTGCCGGCCTCCATGCTCAATTTGCTCGAAGGGGACCACGCGGCAAGCCGGTCCCTGGCGGGGACGCCGGAGACCGCGGAAGAGCAGCTTTCGGTTCCGTTCGATGAAATGGTTAGCGGAAGTTATTCGTTACGCATCACAATCAAGTAGTAGGACCTAATTAAGTAATTCCAGTCATGAAGAAAATCGTAGTTGTTTGCGCCTTAGTGTGCGTGTCTGTTGCGACAGCTCTTGCCGTGGAAACCAAAACCTGGTCGCAAGACGATATGTCTTCGCTCGACAAAGGCAGCCTCACGGGCTTGTCTCTGTCGAGCGACGGAAAGCTCACGGTAGCCCCGGCTTCCAGGGAAGTTTTTGACGCGTCGGCTGCGTCGCTATTGGCCGTCGCGCGGGACTCCAAAGGAAACATTTACGCCGGCGGCGGAGGCTTGGGCGCAACCAAGGCGAAGCTATTTGCGGTCGACCCCAAGGGCACGGTCAAGACACTCGCGGAATTGGACGGCATCGCGATCCAAGCAATCGCGGTGGATCCCGTGGATCGCGTGTACGCGGCGACTTCGCCGGACGGGAAGGTTTATCGAGTTAGCGCGGCCGGCAAGGTAGAAACGTTCTACGACCCGAAGACCAAATACATCTGGGCGATGGCTTTTGACCGCGGCGGAAACCTGTACATCGCGACGGGCGATCAGGGCGAGATTCACAAGGTCACTCCCGCGGGCGCGGGAACTGTATTCTTCAAGACCGAAGAGACTCATGCGCGTTCGTTGGCGGTCGATGGCGGTGGCAACCTGATTGTAGGGACGGACCCAAGCGGACTGATTCTTCGCGTATCGCCGGCCGGAAAAGGGTTCGTGCTCTACCAAGCGCCCAAGCGTGAGATTACTACCGTCGCGGTCGCGGCAGACGGAACAATCTACGCGGCGGGAGTCGGAACAAAGCAACCGCCTTCAGCGCCGCAGGCTCCTCCGCCCCCGGTTTCCGTCGTCACAGCAACCCCGCCCGGCGGCGGAGCCGTCGCTGCGGCTCAGGCGCGGCAAGCGGCTCTTCCTCCTGCCGGACAGGCTGCGGCGGCGGTCTCCGGCGGTTCCGACATTTACCGCATTCAATCGGATGGCTATGCCCGTAAAGTCTGGAGCGATTCGCAAGACGTGGTTTACGCATTGGCGGTCGACGGTAAGGGGAAGGTGGTCGCGGGAACCGGCAATCGCGGCTATTTGTTCCGCATCGACTCCGACCATTCCTTCACTCGTTTACGCAGTCTGGCGTCCATGCAAGTCACGGGGCTGGTTAGCGCGCCCGACGGAACCCTTTACGCGGCCACCGGCAACATCGGCAAGCTATTCGCCGTGGGACCGGGGCTCGAAACATCGGGGACGTACGAAAGCGACGTGCTCGACGCAAACGCATTCACCTATTGGGGCCGGATCACGGCGCTGCCGGACGCACGGGGCGTGACTTTCGAG
>JASHRP010000544.1 GCA_030037375.1 Bryobacteraceae bacterium
CATAACACTGTCACCGTTTCCGGCGCCGCTTGAAAAAGGTATCGCCGCCTTTTCGGCCGGTCACCAATCCCAAGAACACAGTGAGCACCGAGGCCAGCGTCGCAACCGTCCCGATCACCAGATAGTCCGAATCCTTGAGAGGCTCCGGCATCAGCTTCAGCATGAGCGCCGCCACCGCCGCGAAAACGAAAATCACAGCCAATACAAGAATGCTTGTTCGCTGCATCAGTCGTATTTCTCGTAGAAGATTTGCTTCCGATCGAAGCCGGCGCCCTTCAATAGCGACCGCACGCCATCGACCATGAGCTTCAACCCGCACAAATAAACGTCGACATCGGTGCAGTTACCCAGAGCCTCTTCCAGATGCTTTTGTACGTGGCCTGTGCGACCCGTCCATGAGGGCTCGGGCCGGCTCAGAGTCGGCCAGAAACGGAATTGCGGAAACCGCGCGGCGAGGGCCTCGAACTCGGCGCGATAGATGAGATGCGATTCATAGCGCACGCCGTAGAGCAGCGTGAACTGCGGCGAAGCTTCATTCAGGTGCGCCTGCAGCATGGAGCGGAACGGTGCGATTCCCGTGCCAGTCGCGATAAACAGAGAATCGCGCGGGGGCTGGCGCAAGGTGAACATGCCGAGCGGTTGCCGCATCTCCACCGTGTCGCCGGGCTGCATGGCGAAAAGCCGGTGCGAAAAAATGCCTTCGGGCGCGAGGTTCAAACACAGCTCGAAACGATTCGCCGGATCCTCGTGACCGGGAGCCGACGCGAGCGAATAGGCTCGCGTAATCTCCCTGCCGTCAATCTCCGTCGTAAAAGACACGAATTGTCCGGGCGTGAACTGCAGGGTATTTCCATTCTGCGCCTCGAAGACAAAATGGCCGAGTCCGGGAGCAACCTCGACGCGCTCGATCAGCTTCGCCTTCATCGCACGGGTTTGACTGCCGATTTACGCGAGCGATCCAGCAGGGCTTCGATCATCGCGGGATGACCGTCGAGCGGCGGCGCGACGTCGATATCGATTCCGGGATTCGCGCGGCGGGCTTCGGCGACAAGGCGCGGCAGGTCGCGCTGGAGGTGCAGTCCCAGCGTCAAGAAATAGGGAAGAACGACCGCACGGGAAACGCCGTGCGTGGCGAGTTCACCCACGGCCGCGGAAAGATCGGGCTTGCCGCCTTCCAGAAACGCGGCGATCACCGCGCGATAACCGCCCGCGTGCGCGAACTCCCGCGCCACCGCCCGAACGGCTTCGTTGGCCGATTCGACGCTCGACCCATGCGCGAAGACGATGTAGCCGGTGTCCACTAATTTCACGATAACTGCACGGCGGATTCGGATTGTGGCTTGAAATGCGCGCTCAGAAAATCGTAGAACGCGCGACCGCGCCGGCGGCCATTGGCGTATTGCAACTCCACCCTCTCCAGAAAGACCAGCACGCCTAGAATATCGGCGTCGCGCAGCGATTGCATTCCGGTGCTTTCCGCAAGATGCTTGCGCATCTCCTCGATCGCGGCGTTTAGCGCATCTTGAATCGCGGCCGCGTAAGGATTGGCCGGGCGAGTTTCGTAGATCAGCCCGGATTCGCGTGTGCGGTAGGTTCGAATCAACGCGCCGAGCGCCTCTCGCGCATCCGGATCGACGGCACGCTCCGCTTCCATCGATCGGGCGAGCGCGTTGGATAGCCACGTGATCAGCTCTTCATGATCGCGCAGGAATTCTTCGCTGACGCTAATGTCTCGGTTGGGAATCGCATCCTCCGGGATCTCGGCGGGATGCTCCCGCAACCTGGCTTCCTGCAAATATTGGCAGGATTGCGGGCAATCGATGGTGTTTTCGCGCTCCGTTCCGCAGCAGGATGGGCAGATATCCGCGCCCAGGGCGGGACAATGCCGGCGCCCTCGTCTCTTCTGACACAGCTTGCAAGGAGCGTTCACTTGAGGGTTGCCTTTATCGTAGCATCGGCTATCGTATGATCGGCTCATGCGGCGGACCGACGTTTACGTGAAGGTGGAAGTGGTTGTGGATGAAAACGAGCCGGTGGAGCGCATCGCGGCCGAAATCTGCCGGCAGATTCGCAAGCTCCACGGCGTGCGCCAAGCCGAGGTTTCGAACATGGTGGAACGGGACTGATTCTAGAAAGGGGTCGGCGCCTGTGCGATTATCGTGAGAGACGCTCAGATCATGGGAGATCCAAACATATGAAGCCGAAATTGTTCTTATTTCTAGCGCTGGGAACCGGACTCATGCATGCGGCTCCGACGGCTCCGGAACGCCTCGGCGCCGCCGCGGAAGCGTTCAAGGAGGTAATGGGCATCCCCGACAAATCCATTCCGCAGCAGCTCATTAATAAAGCGCAGTGCGTGGTGATCGTGCCGAACCTGAAGGAGGGCGCGTTCGTGTTCGGGGGCAAATACGGGAAGGGATTCGTTTCGTGCCGCAACGCCGATGGCGTGGGATGGTCAGCTCCCGGATCCATCCGCATCGAGGGCGGCAGCGTCGGCTTTCAGATCGGCGGGGAAGAGATCGACGTTTTCATGCTGATCATGAATAAGAAGGGCATGGACCGGCTGCTTTCTACCAAGTTCACTCTTGGCGCGGATGCGCAAGCGACCGCGGGCCCGGTGGGAAGATCGACGCAGGCCGAGACGGATGCGGCCATGACAGCGGAGATCCTCACGTGGTCGCGCAGCCGCGGACTATTCGGCGGCATCGCGCTCAACGGCGCGACCCTGCGTGAGGATAGCGATTGGAACAAGGAGCTGTATGGAAGGGAAATCAAGAACCGCGAGATCGTCTCCGGGAAAGTTCCCGCTCCTGCGTCCGCGGCTCCTTTATTGATGGAGCTGAACCGCTTCTCCAGCCGGAAATAGTATGGACGAGGAGTTTGGCACAGGCCCGAATCCGATTCGCGAATTCGACGAATCCTCGCGCATGCGCGACGATTGGAACGCGCGCGCGCGCGAAGATGCCGGTTACTACGTAGCGTTCGGACGGCGCGAGCAGGATGAGGCCGAGTTTTTCGCCACTGCCACGCAAGTCATCAATAATCTGGAAACCGAGCTGCGGCGGGTCCCGGTCGCGCAGCGCGTGGGTTGGAAGGCGCTCGAAATCGGCTGCGGGCCGGGCCGGCTGATGCGGCCGATGGCTCGGCACTTTGTCGAGATCCACGGCGTGGATGTCTCCGACGAAATGATCAAGCTGGCGAGTGAGAAGCTGCGCGACATTCCGAACGCTCATGCGCACGTCACGGACGGAGCCAGCCTCACCCAGTTCGCGGATGAGTCGTTCGATTTCGTCTATTCCTACGCAGTGTTTCAGCACATTCCGAGCCGCGAGGTCATTATTCAGTACCTGCGCGAAATCCGGCGCGTGCTGAAGACCGACGGCCTCGCCCGGCTGCAATTCAATGGACTTCCCGCCGGCACGGGCGATTCCTACAATACCTGGGCGGGGGCTCGATTCTCTTCGAGCGAAATTCTCGAATTCACCCGCTCTCACGATTTTCAAGTGCTCGCCCTCGATGGAATCTCCACGCAGTATATGTGGACCACGTGGCGCAAACGTCCGGAAGGCTGGCACGCGGCGCAAGAAGCAAAGCGTGACGAGGCCCCTGATACCGAACCGCCGCCCTCGGTCCGCATCAGACGGATCACCAACGCCAGCAGCTCCGAACCGCTGGCGACATGCCGTGGCCGCTTCGCGTCCATTTCTCTTTGGGTGGAGCATCTTCCCGCCGACGCCGGTCTGCACGATCTGCGCGTAACGGTCGGCGACAATTTCGGGACCATCATTTACATCGGCCCTCCGGATCATTCCGGACTGCAGCAAATCACCGTGCTTCTGCCGGAGCTGGAAGCCACCGGCCTGCTTCCAGTGGAGCTTCAGTGGCTGGGCCGGCCCATCGCCCCTCAAGCGACGCTTCGCGTCATCCCGCCGGGACCTTCGGTTCCACGCATCTATTCGATTGTGGATGCAGTCAACCTCGTCGCCGAGGATCGCATCGAAACACGGATGGTCAAAATGACCATGGAGAACATCGCGCGTC
>JASHRP010000545.1 GCA_030037375.1 Bryobacteraceae bacterium
CAAATTGAGGCGCCATTACCAGGTTCCTGACCACCGCGTTATAGATGCCGCCGTTGTAGTACGTGCCATAGCCAGCTCGCACCAGCAGGCTGCCGCGCTTCATCGCTTGCCAGGCGAGGCCGATACGGGGTTCCACCGCTCCACGCTGCGGGTTCAGTAGCGGGCTGGAACCGAGGGCCACGCACGGGACGCCGATAGCGGCGCTGGGACAATACGTAGACGGACTCCCGGTTACAATTTCGGTGATCCCGCTGAAGCCGGATGCGAACTGCAGATTTGCCAGGTCCCCGTACTTCTCGCTGATCGGCGACGTATATTCGTAGCGCACCCCAAGCTGGAAGGACAAATTACTACGGAATCGATAATCGTCGTTGACCCACGCGGCGTAGGTGTTCTGACGGAGGTAACGTGTCGCGCCCCATGTTGTGGACGCGTTTTGCGGATAACCGAGCAGGAACGAAGCGAAGTCGTATCCGGTGCCGTTTGAGGCGATCCCGTCGAGAGCCGTGGCCGCGTTGGTGAAACTGAACGATCCGCGTCCGCTGTTATCGGACAGCAGGTTCGTGTCATAGCGGTAGAACTGGCCGCCGAACTGCAAATTGTGCTTGCCCTTGCGCCACGACAGCGCATTCTGGAGCTGCATCACCTGCACGATGGTCTTGGATGGCGTGCCGTCGTTGAGTGTCTGGAAGTTCTGGAAATTAACTGACGGCGGACCGTAATTCACCGGATTGTCCCAGAACCCTTGGATGCCGAGCGACTGTTCGACGTTCTGCCCCAATGTTTCGAAATACGGAGTTCCGGTAGTGGCGTTGCGGTTCAAAGCGACGGAGAACGTATTGAACAGGCGGGCCGTGAAGTTGTGGGTCCACTGCACGCTTTGGTTTTGGCCGAAACCGGTGGTCTGATCGATGAATCCCAAGGGCTGCGCGGACTTTGAGTCGCGCGATTGCGTCTGCGACTGAATCGAAAGGCGGTCCTTGGGGCTGATCGTGTATTGAATGCGCGCGCTCACCTGTTGGTTGTTCTGCGGCTGTGCGGTAATGAACTGATAATTGTTCAGAGTTCCCGGTTCGTTCGGCGCGGGAATGTACTGCAGCAAGCCGAGCGCGATGGGGTTGAGCCGGGAGGCTGGAATCGTGTTGCCGGGGAACTGCTCCGTACCGGCAATGCAGACGCCTGGCGTTAGGCCGGTGCATGGATCGTAGACCGGATTGCTGGCGGGGAAGGTGATATTAGGGTTGCTGGACGACGGAATCAGAGAAGCCGTGGGCAGAGTCGAATACCCATTGGTCGCGTTCTTCTGAATGGTTCCGTTGTAGTTGACCGTGAAATTCAACTGCTTGCTCAAATCGAAGACATGCGGGATGATCACCGGTCCGCCGATGTTGATCCCGTAGCGATTCGACATGGTCGAAGGCTTAGTCACGGGTTGCCCGTTCACGGAGTAATTCTTCGCGTCGAAGGCCGAGTCGGAGATGCTATCGAACACGTTGATGCGGATCTGATTCGCGCCCTGCCGGCTGCGATTTCCGATTAGGCCGCGCGCCTGCTGGCCGCGTCCGCCGCGTCCGCCGCCTCCGCGTCCCCCGCCCCCACCGCCTCCGGGACCGAAGCCGCCG
Organism: Bryobacteraceae bacterium; assembly: GCA_030037375.1. Classification (GTDB taxonomy): domain Bacteria; phylum Acidobacteriota; class Terriglobia; order Bryobacterales; family Bryobacteraceae; genus Palsa-187. The sequence goes on from JASHRP010000545.1 coordinate 1,623, forward strand.
CCTTGGAAATTCCCGCCGCCTCCGCCTTGACGGCCTCCGCGGCCGCCGCCTCCGGGTCCGCCTCCGCCCGGTCCACCAGGACCGCCCTGGGCAAAGTTGCCTCCCTGACCGTTCGGTCCGCCGGGACCTCCCGGACCGCCGGGACCGCCTGGACCGCCGAAATCTCCGCCGCCGGGAAATCCGTTCTGAAATCCATTGAAGTCGCGATTATTCGTCTCCAGGCCGTTGCTGATGGTGCCTTGGATCTGAAACGAATCGTTCGCGGTGCTTGAGTCGATCTGCGGGGTAATCTCCGGGGGCGCTTCGGCGAGCAGTTCCGGCGCGGGAGGCGCCTGATTCGCCTCATTGCCTCCGCCTCCCCTTCCGCCTCGCCCTTCACCGCGGCCGCGCGCCGGCGCCGCTTGCGTGATCTGAGGCCTTCCGAGCTGAAGATTGATGTCGATCTTGACCGGAGATGTTCCGATCTCAAAATCCTTCTTGAAATGATCGAAGCCGAACATGTCCGCTTCGACGGTCCACGTCCCGGGCATCATGTTCTGAAACTCGAATGCACCGTTAGCGTCGCTGACGGTGGTGATAGCCCGTTCGCCCTGTGTGGCGCGGATCGCCACTCCGGGAATCGGTTGCCCTGCGGAGGTCACGGTGCCGGATTGCGCCAGAGCAACGGGCAAGGACACGCCCAATACTGCCAAAAACTTAAGCATCTGATTCAAATCACTCCTGATTGGACGTGTCCGCCGTTAAGCCACTACAATTACTGGGCGCGCTTAAAAGTGAGCTCCTGGGGTCCGCGGCCGCCGCCCTTGCCGCCGCCACCACCGCCGCCTTCGTTCGTACCGGTGAGCTTTAGCTCATCGCCGGACAAGGTGCCCTTGTATGACGTGGTGATTTTGTTTCCGTTGAACTCGCGAACAACCTTGAACGTCACGTCGGTGTCGTGGATCATGCCCTCGCTAATATCGGTCGGCATGCCGCGGCCGTTGTCGAGCGAACCCGTCAGGTTCATCCCGCTCGACTTCAGAGTCAAAGTCTGGGTTGTCGTTCCGTTTTTCCCTTGGACTTCGGCAGTCCATTTCCCGTCGATGCCACCGGCGGCGAACGCGAAGACCGCGGCCGCTGCCAACACTGAGCCAATCAGTAAAAGACGCTTCTTCATGTCTCTAATCCCTTTCTTATGGAGTGGCGGTTTCCCGCTTCGGTGTAATGATGTTCAGCCAAATGGCACAGGTTACAGGTATGCCACGAAAAGCGCTTGCAAGAGCAACGGTACGTGCAAAGAAAAAAAAGGTTTACACCTTCGAGTCAAGACCCCTTTGCGTCCGTGCTACCGTGGGTAAACAACGGTCAAACGATGTTAACACAAGGGGATTGAGGGACTCGGCCCTCCAAATGCGCTGGAATCCCATCCCCCTCGATCCTGCCCAAGCGGCGCTTCTGGCCAGGGAACTCAAACTGGCCTTGCCCGCCGCTCGTGTCCTCTGCGCTAGGGGTTATTCCGATCCGGAGTGCGCTCGCCGGTTTCTTAACCCGTCCCTCAGCGATCTGCACGACCCTACCCGGCTAACCGGCATGTCTGCGGCCGTCGAGCGGCTGCGCCGCGCGATCGCGCAAAACGAACGCATCCTGCTTTACGGCGATTACGACGCGGATGGCACCAGCGCGATAGTGATCCTTATGAAAGGGATCGAGCTGGCCGGCGGCAAGGCATCCTTCCACGTTCCACACCGGTTGCGCGATGGCTATGGCATGCGAAGCGAAGTGGTGGAGGAAGCCGCGGCTTCCGGCGTGAAGCTGATTGTCAGCGTCGACACCGGGATTCGCGCCAATGCCGTCGTACGCCACGCCTCCACGCTCGGCATCGACGTGATCGTCACGGATCACCATTTGCCGGAGGCCGAGATCCCACCCGCGCTGGCCGTGCTGAATCCGAACCGGCCGGATTGCGAATACCCTGAAAAGAATCTCTGCGGAGCAGGTGTCGCGTTCAAGCTCGTCGATGCGCTGACCGCCGATCTTGGCTGGGAGAAGACGAAGCGGGAGCGTGTGCTCGATTCGTTGCTTAAGCTGGTGGCGATCGCCACCGTAGCTGACGTGGTTCCGCTGACCGGAGAAAATCGCGTGATCGTGAAGCGAGGGCTCGACGGACTGCGCTACGTGCGCAATCCGGGACTGCGCGCTCTGCTGGATGTGTCGGGATTCCATGAAGGGGATTCGCCGAGCGCGGGGCAGGTCGCGTTTCGGGTCGCTCCGCGCATCAACGCCGCCGGGCGCATGGCCAGCGCG
>JASHRP010000546.1 GCA_030037375.1 Bryobacteraceae bacterium
GAACGCCGCCATAGGCTTCGCGGCTCAGCTCGCCCAGCGCTTTCAACTTCGTGCCGATCACGGCCGCGATTTTCGAAATGATCTCCGGCGAAATCTCGTCCAGGCTCGCCATGCGCAGCGCGACGTCCGCGCGCAGTTCGGCGGGCAACGAAAACAGCAAACCCGCCGCCTGCGACGGATTCAAGTGAGAGAGGATCAACGCGATGGTCTGCGGATGCTCGCTATGAATGAATTTGGCGAGCTGTTGCGGGTCGGTCTTGCGCAGCGCATCGAAGCTGAGCGTTTCGTTGCCCAGCGTCTTGAGCAGCCGGTCCAGCATCTTCTTGGCCTGGTCCGGTCCGAAGGCGTTGACCAACACCTTGCGTGCATAATCGATGCCGCCTTTGACCACGTAATCGTGCGCGACGGCCATCTGGTAAAACTCTTCCAGAACGCCCTCAGCTTCTTCCGATGTGAGAGAGGACACGCGCGCGATCTCGCGGCTGATCTCCTGAACCTCATCCTCATCCAGACCGCGCAAAATGGTGCTCGATGCCTCTTCGCCCAGCATGACCAGGAGAATCGCGGCCTTGCGCAGGCCGGATATTTTCTCCTGGTGCTCTTTTTCGGGTGTGGGCGCGGCTGGCATATTCGTCTTTCTTACTTCTGGTTGTCTCCGTGCAACCAGGTTCGAACCACCTGCGCCATCGCGGTCGGATCTTTCTTCGTCTCGGCGCCTATGTGCTTGACCAGCACCTCAGTCTTCTTTGTCGAAACCGCCGGGAGCTTCAAGCTCATCAGCGCTTCCGCTTCGCGCCTTGCTTTCTCGGCGCTCTGCTGATTCATCTGCTCCTGCAGTCTTTGCTCGACGTCTTGAGGACCTGCCAGCTCCTTCGCCTTTGCAGCCTCCAACTCCGCCGCGGCCATCTCGGCCGCAATTCGCTTCTTCCTGCGGATACTGCTCATGACGAACACGAACCCGAGTATCAGAGCCAACACTGCCCCCGCTCCGATTCCCGCAAGTACGGCGATGTTTTTCTGACCTAGAATCTTCGCAAGCCACGGTGGAAGATTCGAGGGCTGTCCGGAATTATTTCCTGATGACGGCAGCGTCAGGCGCTCCGGCGAAAGCGTGGCCTCGAACGGAAACGCTTCCACCACCAATTGATCGCCGCGATCCGTATTCAACCCCGTCGCGGCCGCCACCAGATCGTGGATCACCTTCAGTTTCTCGGGAGGCGGCGCTTCCACAATCGGTTTGTCGCCTTGCCAGCGCACGGAATGATCCACCAGCACCGATATCGAGAGACGCTTAACCGTCCCTTGCGGCAGCTTCGTGTGCCGGACCAGGCGGCTATTCTGATAGGCGAGATTTTCCGTGTGCCTCGCGTAGTTACTGACGCCGGTGGAAGGTTTGGAGGTCGGATTCGGGAGATTCGAGGCCGTTCCCGGCACGCCTGCGGCCGTCGGCAGCGCCGGACCGTCCTGCGTGGTCTGCGAGGTCGCAAGCACCGATTTTTCAGGATCGTACAGTTCCTCGCTCTGGTCGCCGCTGGTCAAATCGACGTCCGCCGAGACCCCCGCGCGAAAATGGTCCGCGCCCAGCAACGGATCTAACGTCTGCGCGATCTTTGACTGCACGTCCTTCTCGATACTCTTGCGGTATTCGAGCGCACCTTCCGCGGCTTCATCGTCATCGCCATTGATCGTCGCCCTCGGCCGGTTCAGCAGATTCCCGTTGGTGTCGACCAGCGAAACTTGATCGGCCGAGAGGCCCGGCACCGCGCTGGCTGTCAACTGGCAGATCGCAGCGACATTCTGCGGCGACAGTCCTCCGGCGGCGCGTAGCTTGACCAGTACGCTCGCCTTGGCGGGCTGGCGTTGCTCCGTGTACAGCGAATCCTTGGCCATGGTGATGTGAACCCGCGCCTGCTCGACTTCGCGGATCGACATCACGCTTCGCTCTAGCTCGCCTTCAATCGCGCGATGATAATTGACCTGCTCGGTGAACTCGCTCGCGCCGAAGTTCGTCTTGTCGAACAACTCAAAACCGATGCGCCCGCTCTTCGGCAAGCCCGCGGAAGCCAGTTGCAGCCGAGCCTCCGCGACCTTCTCTGAAGGAACCAGAATCGTTGAGCCGCTATCCCCCAGACGGTAATCCACTCCGAGCTCGCGCAACTTGGCCGTCACCGTTCCGGCGTCTTCAGGCGCCAGCCCCGAAAAAAGCGGTTTGAAATCGCGCTCTTGGTTCCAGTGGCTCAATTCCACGAGCCCGCCGATCACGGCCAGGGCCGCCGCGGCGATCCAGATCCTCTGGTTCCAGGTGAGCCGTTTCCAAAGTTGCGTTAGTTGGTTCATTTGGCTTTGACCGTGGAAAGCCTCAAACCGGCATCTTCATCACTTCCTGATACGCCGACACGATCTTGTTCCGGACCTGCATGAACAAATCGAAAGATAATTCAGCTTCCTGCGTTTTCAGCGCCACGTCGTGCAACTCCTCGCCTTCGCCGGAAAGGAAGTTGTTGACGCTGGTGGCTGCATTCTGTCCGAACTGCTCCACCTTATTGATCGCGTCATCGAACGCTGATTGGAACGCCGCGCCACCGGAAGCGCCCGCGGCCGAGCTTGCCCCAGACAAACCAGCCGCCGATGGCGCTTGAATCGCCGGAATCGATGCGTTGACTGGAAGAATTGGAGCCATGGCGTTCCCTACTTCATGATTTCGATCGAATGGCTGATCATGTCCTTCACCGCCGCCATCGCCGAAACATTCCCTTCATACGACCGCTGGGCATTCATCAAATTCACCATCTCCTCCGCCGGATTCATGTTCGGAAACGCGACGTATCCGTTTGCGTCCGCGTCGGGATGCCCGGGCATGTAGCGCAGCTCCGGAGCCCGGTCGTCGGTGACCACGTCCGCGACCCGCACCCCCGTCGATAACTCGTTCTGAAACGCCGCCGAGAATGGCGACTCCTGCACGTCGCTCGAAAACACCACATCCTGCCTGCGGTACGGACCGCCCCCCGGAGTTCGGGTGGTCTCCGCGTTGGCCATGTTCTCGACCAGCATTTCCGCGCGGGTCCTCTGCGCCGCCATTCCCGACGCGCTGACTTGCAACGACGAAAACAGGCTCATGCGCTCTTGCCCTCCTCAATCGCGTCGCGGATTTGCTTGAGTTGCCCGCGTACCAGAGTGGATGCCACATTGAAACGCATCGCATTCTCAGCGAGCATGCGCGCTTCACGGTCCATGCTGACGTTGTTGCCGTCCGGTTTCTCCGGCAACCCGTCAGCTTGAACGGTCTGCGGTTGCTGGCCGTTCACCAGACTTGTGAATTCAAACTGAAAATCGATGTCCTGCGTCTTATATCCCGGCGTATCCGCGTTGGCGATATTCGAGGCCACTAGCTTCTGCCGCGCGCTCAGCAGATCCATGTAGCGTTCGAGATTCGACGTTGTCGGATCCAACATGACGGCTTGAGGAAAGCAAGTTAGGGGCCAGTGATTATCGTCAAGGAAAACGAATGTTTCTACGATTTCGCACCCGCCAATATTTTGGCGTTGCGCGCCACGAACATGCCTTCAGCGGCGTCAAACTTCGTTGAGCCGCGGAGGTAATCCGTTTTCTGATTATTGAATCGTCAGTCCGACGACGTTCGATGCGGTTCCGTCGGCGACGATATAAACGCGTACGTCGCCCGAGCCGGCCAGACTCTGCGGAATCGGCACATTCACCTGATCGAGGCCCGCGTACCCCGGCGTCGGCCCTGCGTACTGCACCGGAACCATCTGCCCCGCCACGAACGCCTGCACGGATGTTGCGTTGCGAATGCCCGTGCCATAGAGCGTGACGTACAGCGTCTGAGACGTTCCGCCGGTCTTCAACGGCGCGCCCAGGCAGCTTCGCGCATAATTTGGATCACACGTGAAGACCGTCTCCAAAGCGACCAGACTTGAGTAGTCGTTGTAGAGCAGAGCATTCGCCGCCGCCACGCCGGCCCCGTCCGAATTCATGCTAAACAATCCCGGCGCGGAGTTCGCGATTGTCAATGTCCCCGAAGCTACGGTGGCCGTTCCGCTCAGCACCGTCACCTGTGCTTCGCCCAAAGCGGCGCTCGCCGGGATCACGATGCTTACATCGGCCGGAGAAACCGCGATCATCAGCGCCGTTTGCACTGTGCCTGAGCTATCCGTAATCTGAACAGAGATTCCGCCCAACGAAGCAGGCGGCGGCTGCGAGGATGCTGCCAATGTCTGCGTCCCGAGGGAGGGCGCATACAACGTGGCCAGTTGATTCGGCGCGACTGGCCCTGGAACAAAGCTAGCCGCATTCACCGCCGTAGTCACCTCTGGCTCCGTTAAATCGACGCGCACCACGCTGTAGGCTGGAATCGTCAC
>JASHRP010000547.1 GCA_030037375.1 Bryobacteraceae bacterium
TGGCGACGCGCCCAAGTGCTCCACAAAGAGGCGGCGGAGCTGGCGGGAACCTACTCCGAGCCGGCCGGCCAAGTCGTCCACGGTTCCCTTGTCGAGCACACCATCGGAAATCAATCGGAGCGCTCGGGAAACAACCGCTGAGGTGCCTCCCCAGGCGGGAGTTCCCGGCGACGTTTCCGGACGGCAGCGCCGGCACGCCCGGTATCCGGCGGCTTCGGCGGCAGCAGCGCAAGCGAACCACACAAGATTGTTGGGTCTTGCGAACGGAACGGGGCATATTGGCCGGCAGTATATTCCAGTGGTTGCGGCCCCGATAAAAAACCGGCCGTCGAACCGTTGATCGCGGCTGTAAAGGGCGTCCCACCAGACCGACCGCAGCATGCCGCCCGTGTCTCTTAGATCCTGCTGGCACAATTCGGTTCTGCGCGCAAAGCCCCCAGGCAGCGCCTTCAACGTTCCGCCTCCAGAACCATCCTAAGGAAAAGCGGCGGGGATGACTAGCAAATTTCGGACATAATAGCTGGACCCGCTTTGTGGGCCTCGACCGGAACAAGATACAAACTGACCGATGTCGCCGTAGGGGCGAAAAAAAAGCGTTAATGAGCCTCTTGTTTTGCCTCTTCCTGTTCTAAAGCTGTCGCCTTTTTCATATCCTCTTCCGCGGCGGCGGCATCGTTCAGTTTCCGCTCCGCCTGTGCCCGATTCCGGTAGGCCGCGGCGAATCGGTTGTCTAGCTCGATCGCTCGCGTAAAGGCCTCCTGCGCCTTGTGATAGCCGCCGTTCTTGAAATAAATCGCTCCGCGATCGTTCCAAGTTCGCGGATTGGTGGGATCTAGCCTCAAGGCCTGGTCGTCATCGTCAGCGGCATTTTTGTTCAGGCCTAGGCGTATTTCGCAAAGCGCGCGATCATGATAGGCCGCCGCGCTGTCCGGATTCAGCAGAATGGCTTGCGAGTAATCGGCAACGGCCTCCTCCATTTGCCCCAGTTGGCGGTATGCGCCGGCCCGGCCGAAATAGGCGCGGTAGTCCGGTTTCGACTCGATCGCTCGTGTGAAATACGTGATGGCCTGAGCGAAATTGTGTTCCTTCAGCGACGCCTGCGCGCGAGCCACCGGGTCATCCTCGGCGGCCGCCGGGTCGGACACCGGCTTGGTGGCGCCTTCAATCGCTCGCGGTGGCTGCGTCGGTTTGGTTTCCGTGAGTGGAGGCGAGACAGATTTCGCCGTTTCCACCGGCTTCGCGTTTTGCCCCAAGTGGCTCCTATAAAAGAGCCATCCCCCGGCGGACAGGATCACGATAGAAACCAATACCAGCGCCGCGATTTTCCACATCTGGTTCCCTGCGGAGGGGCTCACGGCGGGCGCGCCATCGAAAGCTTGGCGCAGCGCCGAGGCGAACTCATCACAGGTGGCATACCGCTCCGCTCCCGTTTTCGCCAGAGCCTTGCGCAGGACCACGTCGACCATCGGGTTCAGGCTGGCGTTGAAGCTCGTCACCGCGGGCGGTTCTTCGTATAGCGTCTTGGCCGCCATAGTCGCGACCGAGTCCCCTACAAACGGCCGGCGTCCCGCGAACATCGCGTAGGCTACGGTCGCCAGAGCGTATTGATCCGCTCGCCCGGTGACGGGCTCACCCCGCCATTGCTCGGGCGCCATATAATGCGGCGAACCAACCGCGACCGCGCTCTGCGTCAGCGCCGGAGCCTGGGAAATCTTCGCCACGCCGAAATCTGCAATCTTCACCGCGCCATCGGATTGCAGCATGATGTTGGCCGGTTTGATGTCGCGATGAACCACACCCCGTCCGTGAGCGTAATCGAGCGCAGCCGCGCACTCCTCGACGATGCGCAACGCCTCCGCGTTCGACAGCCGCGACGATTCGTCTCTCATCGCCTGTTCAAGCGTGCGCCCATCCACGTATTCCATGACGATGTACGCCGTCTCGCCTTCTTCGCAGACATCGTGAACGGCGACGATATTTGGATGCGATAAGCGGCCCGCTGCTTGTGATTCGCGCAGCAGGCGGATGCGAAGCTGCGAATCCTCGCCTTCGACGTCGCGCGCAAGAATCGTCTTAATCGCCACCATCCGGCCGATGGCGGGATCCATGGCCCGGTAGACGACGCCCATGGCTCCCTTGCCGATTTTCTCGATGAGTTGATAGCGCCCTAGATTCGGGATATTGCCGGTTGTTCCTTGCTTGCGCACTCCGGTCGCGGGCCCCTCGCCAGGGAGCTCCGAGACGGCTTCTCGAACGGCAGCCTGCAAGAGGTTGTCAGCGCCTGGAGCAAACGATAGCAAGGACTCGACTTCCTGGCGCAAAGCGGTGTCGGTGCCGCAAGCCTGTTCCAGGAACTCGGCGCGGTCGACGGGGCTCTTCTCGAGAGCTTTGAGATATAAATGTTCGACGCGCTGCCAACGATCGGAGTCCATCGCGCTAATTGTGGCTTTTCGGCTGCGGGTCTTCGCTGCTCATCTCCCGCGCCAGCCAGGACCGCGCGAGGCTCCAATCGCGATTGACGGTCTGCACCGAAACGCCCAGCACCGCGGCAATGTCCTCAGCGTTCAATCCGCCGAAGTACCGCATCTCCACGATCCGCGCCTTACGCGGGTCAAACGATGCAAGCTCCGTCAGCGCGTCGTCCATGCGCACCAGCAAGGGATCGGCTTGCGTGGAGACAACCAAAGCCTCGTCCATATCGACGCGCTGGGCGCCGCCGCCGCGCTTTGCATAGCCGCGCGCGCGCGCGTAATCGATCAGGATGCGCCGCATCAGCTTCGCGCCGATCGCGAAGAAGTGAGCGCGGTCCCGCAACTCGATCTTTTGAACGTCAACCAGCCGCAGATAAGCTTCGTTGACCAGAGCCGTGGCTTCGAGGGTGTGCCCGTTACGCTCATTGCTCAGGCAGCGTTGCGCGATCCTGCGCAATTCCGGATAGACCAGAACCAGGATGCGCTCCAATGCCTCGCGATCTCCTCCGGTCCACGCGCGCAGCAACCCCGTAATTTCGCTGACAGGAGCCGAACTCAATTCGGACCTCCGCTTCCAGGATTCTAGCATGCGCCATCGCCAGCCCCCGTCCCCCCTAAAGAAAGTTCGGTCGCCATTAGTAAATCCACCATCGCTTCCCGCATTCAGAGGTGAAGGCAAGAACAAAACAAATTAAAGGAGCTTATATGAACCGGAACATCCTTCGTAACCTGATTTTCGCGACCCTCGTGGCAACCACCGCATCTCGCTCTTTCGCCGGCGTCGTTGTATCTATTACCGTGGCGCCCCCGCCGCTGCCCGTTTACGCGCAACCTCCTTGCCCAGGTGAAGACTACATCTGGACACCGGGTTACTGGTCTTACGGCCCAACGGGTTACGTTTGGGTTCCGGGCGCCTGGCTGCGGCCTCCGCAAATTGGTTTCCTCTACACTCCCGGATACTGGGGCTTCGTCGATGGCGCGTACGTCTGGCATCACGGGTATTGGGGACCGCACGTTGGCTACTACGGCGGCGTAAATTACGGGTTCGGCTATACCGGCTCGGGCTTCGCTGGCGGACGATGGGAGGGCGGTCACTTCTTTTACAACCGCGCGGTGAGCAACATCGGGGCGAGATTTCACAATACCTATCGCGAGGAAGTAGTCGATCATGGACGGGATCGATCCAGCTTCCATCGCGGCGATGAGCACGGCGCGGATCGTGGCGAACATGGGCATGAAACCCATGTAGACCACGAACATCATGCGGACCACTCGCACAAAGAAGCCGGCCATGCCGAAAAGGGCGAGCACTCGGCGAAGGTCGCCTCTCATTCAAGTCACGCAGCCGGTCACTCGGGCGAAAATCACAAGCGCAGCTAGTGCCGCTTCGCTGGGTCCAGCGGCCCGATCATATCTTCGGGCCGCACCCATTTATCGAACTGTTCCGCCGTTAGATAGCCGAGATCGAGCGCGGCCTGACGCAGCGTTAGCCCCTCGCGGTATGCCTTGAGCGAGATTTTCGCCGCTTTCTCGTATCCGATGTGCGGATTGAGAGCAGTGGCCAGCATGAGTGAGCCGTGGAGATGCTCTCGGATATGCTCCTCATCCGGCTCGATGCCCACGGCGCAATGTTCGTTGAAAGAAGAAACGCCCTCCGCGAGCAATTGAATCGACTCCAGGACATTGTGCAGCATTACCGGCTTGTACACATTGAGCTGAAAGTTCCCCTGCGAGCCGGCAAAGGCCACGGCGTGGTCGTTACCGAACACTTGAACCGCCACCATGGTCAGGGCTTCGCACTGCGTGGGATTAACCTTGCCGGGCATGATCGATGAGCCGGGCTCGTTCTCTGGAATCCGGAGCTCCGCCAGTCCCGCTCGCGGCCCGCAAGCGTACCAGCGCACGTCGTTCGCGATTTTCATCAGCGCGCCGGCCAGAGTTCGAAGCGCCGCGCTCACATTCACCATCGCGTCGTGTGCTGAGAGCGCCGCGAACTTGTTCGGTGCCGACAGGAAGGGTTTGCCGGTTTCCTCGGCGATCTTCCGCGCGGCTGTCTCGCCGAAGCGGGCATCCGCGTTCAGGCCCGTGCCGACTGCTGTCCCTCCGATCGCCAGCGCATAGATGCCCGGCACGCTTGTGCGAACCGCATCTGACGCTTGATCGAGCTGCGCGACCCAACCGGAAATCGTCTGCCCTAGCGTTAGCGGCGCGGCGTCCTGAAGATGCGTCCGCCCGACCATGACGATGCGGGAAAAGGTCCGCGATTTTTCTTCTAGGGTGCTCCGCAGTTCGCGAATCGCGGGCAGGAGGGTACGTTCTATTTCCTCAAGGGTCGCGATATGCATCACCGTTGGGAAGGTGTCATTAGACGACTGGCTATGATTCACGTCGTCATTTGGATGGATTCGCGTTTTAGATCCAAGGACTCCGCCGGAAAGCTGGAGGGCCCGATTCGCGATTACCTCGTTCGCGTTCATGTTGGTTTGTGTGCCGGAACCCGTTTGGAAGACGACGAGCGGGAACTCGGCGTCAAGCTTTCCGTCGATGACTTCCTGAGCAGCACGAACGATCAGATCGACTTTATCGCGCGGCAACTGGCCCAACTCGCCATTGGCGAGAGCGGCGCATTTCTTCAGAATTCCCAGTGCGCGGATCACGGAACGGCCCCAACGATAACGCTCGACCCCGATCGTGAAGTTGTGCCGGGAGCGCTCCGTTTGCGCGCCCCACAAGTGTTCCGCGGGAACTTCAATCTTCCCCATCGAATCTTGTTCGATTCGAAATCCGCCGGCTTGATTTGAATCACTCATGGCTCTGCTCCCTTCCGTTGAATGTTTTCTCCGACTTCCAGATTACGGCCCCAATTCTGTCGCGTGGAATGTGCCATGCTGTTCCACATGAAAGCCTCGGACCAAATTGCCGTGGTTGTGATGATTTTGCGGTACGCCTGCCTCGTCTGCGCCATGATCGTTCCCCTGGGCGCATGCTTGCTGGGGCAGGGCAGAAACTACGGACGTTCGATGGTGATCAGCCAGCAGGGCATCGCGGCCACCAGCCAGACGCTCGCCTCTTCCGCCGCGGCGCAGATTCTCGCCAAGGGAGGATCGGCGGTCGATGCGGCGATCGCGGCCAACGCAGTGCTTGCCGTGGTGGAACCGATGAAGACGGGGCTGGGAGGGGATCTGTTCGTCATGTATTGGGAGGCGAACACGGGAAAACTGGTCGGCCTGAACGCATCGGGTCCCGCGCCGAAGGCTCTGTCGCCCGAGTTTCTGGCCAAATTGGGTTTTAAATCGATGCCACAGTCCGGGATTCACAGTTTCACCGTGCCAGGCGCGGTGGAAGGTTGGGCCAAAATTCATCAGCGCTATGGCAAGCTTCCGTGGAAAGATTTATTTCAATCCGCGATCGCCTACGCCGCGCAAGGTTTTCCAGTAACGGAAGCGATTCAGGAATCGTGGGCCGATAGCGCGGCTCGTCTCAAGGACCACCCCGAATCGGTGCGTGTGTTTCTGCCGGGCGGCAAGGTCCCCAAGGTCGGTGACGTGTTCAGAAACCCGGATATCGGGCACGCCTTGCGAATCATTGCGGAGCAAGGGCCGGAGGCGTTCTACAAAGGCGAGATCGCGGCGGCGATTCTCAAGACCTCCAAGAAGCTGGGCGGAACCATGACCGCGGAGGATCTTGCTGAGTATTCGTCTGAATGGGTGACGCCGATTTCGATCGATTATCGCGGCTGGAAGGTTTCTGAGCTGCCGCCGAACACGCAAGGCGTGGCCGCTCTGGAAATGCTCAACATTATGGAAGTCACGCCGGCCTCGCCGCTCGGGCCTTTTAGTCCGGCGGAGATGCACAAGCGCATCGAAGCGATGAAGCTCGCTTACGCCGACGTCCGCCGCTTCAATGCCGATCCTCGAACGTACGACGCTCCAGTGAGCGGGTTGCTGTCGAAAGACTACGCGAAGAAGCGCGCCGCGCTCATTAACCCGCAACGGGCGAACTGCAGCGTTCTCAACGGCGATCCCGTCGGCAGCAACACAACTTACTTGACCGTGGTCGATAAAGACGGCAACATGGCGAGCTGGATTGAGAGCATCTATGAGGAATTCGGCTCTGGCGTAACGGCCGAAGGCATGGGTTTCATCTTGCAGAATCGCGGCGCTCTGTTCACTTTGGACCCGCATCATCCCAACGTACTGGCGGGCGGCAAGCGGCCATTTCACACCATCATTCCAGCGTTCATGGAGCGCGGCGATCAGCACATCGGCTTCGGCATTATGGGCGGAGCGAATCAGCCGCTGGCTCACGCGCAATTTGCGTCCAACATCATCGACTACGGCATGAACATCCAGGAGGCGTTGGAGGCACCGCGCTTCACGAAAAAGAACGCGGGCGGCTGCGACCTCTCGATCGAATCGCGCGTTCCGGCCTCCACGCTGCAGCAGCTTTCCGAGCGCGGCCATGAAATCCGCATCCGCCGCGAGTACACGCAAGAAATGGGGCGGGGTCAAGCCATCTTGCACGATTCCGAGACCAAGACGAACTACGCGGCCTCCGATCCTCGCGCTGACGGCGAAGCAATTCCTGAGCCGATCGTCAGATAGAACCAGCCGAGACTACGCTGCCAGAGCGCGAAACGCTGTTCGCGGACCGGTCATCCTCGATAGTAGGAGGTTTTTGTTCATGAGGAATCTTCTTACTAAGGTCTCTGTGCTTACGTGCGTTGCGGTCTTCTGCACCGCGGCGTACGCGCAGGAGCGCGACGAGAATTTCTGGCGCGGCCATTTATTTCAAAGAGTTCGGGAAGATCTCGACCGGATTCAACAAAACACGCCCAAAATAAGCGCGGACCAGTACAGGCTGGTTGCCACCAAACACGATCTCGACGATCTGCAAAGCAAGATGGAGAGGCACGGCTATGATCAGCCGGAGTTGGACCGGACCATCACTGCCGTCGAGAAAGTGATGAATGACAACAACCTGAATCCTCGCGATCGCGACATGCTCGGTGAGGATCTGCGCCGCCTGCGCGATTTCCGGGAACACCACGACGGATATCGATAAACTTTTTGATTCACGTTTGCGAGGTTCGATTGCGCGAGCGATCGGACCTCGCAGCGTCTTAGGGCGGGCTATTGAATGTTGATCGTGACGACGTTGGCCGTCTGACCGCCCGCTGTCAGCACCACCGGGACTTCGCCGGCCCCCGCCAAGCTTGCCGGAACGACCACGTTCAACTGATCGAATCCCGGGTATTGCGGTTGTGCTCCGATGTACAGGACCTGAGCCGCTACTCCGCCAATGCTCACCGTTGCGGAAGCCGACGAACTCAGATTTCTGAAACCGGTCCCGTAGAACGTTACGATAAGCTGCTGTGACGACGATCCCAAGCTCATCGGCACGGAAACACACGATGATGTGCACTGAAACACTGGTTCAACCGTAAAACTCTCGTCAGACGAATACAAAGCCGCACCCGCCGCGGCGACTCC
>JASHRP010000548.1 GCA_030037375.1 Bryobacteraceae bacterium
AATCGCGGGGAACTGGCTGTGGTGGTGCTTTGTCGCCAGCGGCATGTTGACGGTTTTCTTCTACGCCCGCTTGTGGCGGCGCTCCGGCGTAATGACCGATATCGAATTCGCGGAGATTCGCTATGCCGGCAAGCCCGCCGCCGTGCTGCGCGGCTTTCGGGCTTTGTATTTGGGGATTCCGATCAATTGCATCGTGCTGGGCTGGGTCAATAAGGCCATGGTCGATATTCTGAGTCTGGTCCTGGGCATTACGGAGCGGCAGGCGCTGCTTGTGGTGCTCGGCATCATTGCGCTGACAGCGTTCATCTCGACCCTTTCCGGATTGTGGGGAGTGCTGGTCACGGACCTGTTTCAATTCGCGATCAAAATGGGGATGGTGATCGTCCTGGCGGTGTACGCGGTGCGCGCCGTCGGTGGCATCGACGCGATGAAACGGAAGTTGGCGCTGGTGGACGCCGCGCGAGCCGGACCGAACGGCGCAGGAGGCTCCGTCCTTAGCTTCGTTCCCGATTTGCACTCCGCGTGGATGCCGCTGATCGCCTTTCTCGTTTACATCTCGGTCAATTGGTGGGCGACCTGGTACCCCGGCGCGGAGCCGGGCGGGGGCGGCTACGTCGCGCAGAGGATGTTGTGCGCGCGCGACGAAAAACATTCGCTGCTTGCGACGTTGTGGTTCAACGTCGCGCACTACGCCGTCCGTCCCTGGCCGTGGATTCTCGTGGCTCTGGTATCGCTGATTCTTTTTCCGGGCCTCGCGCAGCCCGAGACCGGTTACGTGCGGGTCATGATCCTGGTGCTCCCGCCATCGCTGAGAGGACTGATGGTCGCGGCCTTCGCCGCGGCTTACATGTCGACCATCGCAACCCAGCTCAATTGGGGCGCGAGCTACCTGGTGAACGATTTTTATCGCCGCTTCCTCCGGCCGAAGGCGCCGCAGAGCCATTACGTGCTGATGTCCCAGATCGCGACCGTTTTTCTGACTCTGCTTTCCGCCCTGGTTACCTTGTATCTAGATTCGATCGCCGGCGCGTGGAAACTTCTGCTGGCGACGGGCGCGGGAACCGGCGGAGTCCTGCTGCTGCGCTGGTATTGGTGGCGAATCAATGCGTGGAGCGAAATATCCGCAATGATCTCGGCCTTCATCGTGTCCGTGACACTCCAACAGCACTGGCGCCTCGACACCGATAAGCAGGAGGATTTCGCCTGGCTGATGATCATTACGGTCGGTATCACCTCTGTTGTGTGGCTGGCCGTGACGTTCCTTACGGCGCCGGAATCGGAAGAAACCTTGGTGGCCTTCTACCGCCGCACGCGGCCGTCAATCGCCGGATGGCGGCCCATCGCGAAGCTGGTGCCCGACGTTCAGCCGTCGCGCGATGCCTTCAAGAACCTGCTCGATTGGGCCGCGGGCTGTATGCTGATTTACGGAACCTTGTTCGGTACAGGTAAAATATTGCTTCACGAACTAGCGCCCGGTTTAGAGCTGTTGGCGGTCGGAGCAATCGGTTTGGGAATTATTTATCGCGATCTCTCGAAGCGAGGCTGGCATGCGGTGGTGGATTAGGTTCTTCTGCGCCGCGTTCTTCTGCGGAGCCGGTTGCGCGAGCCCCGTCGATTTCGGAATGGCGGAGCTCAACGCCGCCATCGCCGCACGCAATTTCAAATACCCTCCGAAAATCTTGGCCGAGCTCGATATTCAGGCTCCGGAGACATATCGAATCGAGCCCTACGCGGCTGGGGGCGGGCACATCACCGGCGGCGATCTGCGCGGGCTGATGTACGGACTTCTGGAAGCGGCCGAGCAAATGCGCTCGACCGGCCGATTGAAGCAAGCTCACG
This sequence comes from Bryobacteraceae bacterium, assembly GCA_030037375.1. Taxonomy (GTDB): domain Bacteria; phylum Acidobacteriota; class Terriglobia; order Bryobacterales; family Bryobacteraceae; genus Palsa-187. The sequence continues at coordinate 1,840 of JASHRP010000548.1, forward strand.
GTACGCCGGTGCTCGCGCTGCGCGGCCTGCGGATCGCGGTAAAGGCGCAGGAGACGGCGGCGAAGCCGCAAGAGGCCGCGGCAAAGCCGCAGGAGGCGTGGTTCAGCTCGCCGGATTTTTGGAATGCCTTCTTCGCGGATATGGCGCGCGATCGCTTCAACCGGCTGGAGATCGCGTCCGAGTCTGCCCCATCGTGCGATGGCGCCCAGCCACTCCGCTCGATCACGCAGCTAGCGCAACAATATGGCGTCGATATCGCGATCGGCTTCGGTGCGCCCGACGTTCCAGCGATCGCGGAGCTGTTGAAAGGATGCCCGGCGGTCCGGACGGTGACTCTGCACGGCAGCACACTGCCCGATGGGCCGGAGCTGCTGCGAGCCCTTCATGAATCCGGCCGCCGCGTTGTGCTCGAGCTCGCGGATAATGAGTCGGCCACCGATCTGATCGAAGCCGCCGGACAAGCCGGAGCGCCTCTGCGGCTGTTTGCGCCATTTAACGGCGACCTTTTCAATCCGCGTCCCCGCGATTCCTATTGGGAGATGGACCCGTCGCAAGATCCGGACGCCGTGAACGCGATTTCCGGGGCTGGATTCGAAATCGCCCCGCCCGCGGATTCAACCGGCCGGCCTTCGCTCGAGCCGATTGCCTCTTGGGGGCGGTCCGGATACGCGCGACCCGCGCAATCGCGACCCGCGCAATAGAGTCCTAAAAAATCTCGCCACAATCTTTTCCGAGCGGCGAGCGCGTCTGCGTGCCGCACTTCCGCCTGAGATAAATCCGGCCCGTTCTCCACAAATACTTCAGAAGCGCGCTTCTCAAAAAATATCCCTTGGGACACACAATGCGTGAGCTATGCCCGATTCCCCTTGTACCTGGTTTGCTCTAACCGTCCGGCACCAGCATGAGCGCAGCGCCGATGGCGCCCTGCGCGCGGCCGGGATCGAGACCTTCCTGCCGTTATACCGGTCGCGGCGGCGATGGTCGGATCGTCTGGTGGACCGGGACGTGCCTCTGTTTCCGGGCTATGTGTTCGGAAAGTTTTCGATCCAGGAACGTGTTCGAGTTTTACGGACGCCCGGAGTAGCTAAGATCGTCGGATTTGCCGGATCGCCGGCCGCAGTGCCGGATCGCGAGATCGCGGACGTGCGCGCGGCGCTGGAGTCGAAGCTGCCCTTGGGACCGTGGCCGTATCTGCGCACCGGCGACCGTGTGCGGATTGAAGCAGGCCCCTTGCGCGGAGTCGAGGGCACGCTGCTGCGGCAGCCGGGGCGATTGCGACTGGTCTTGAGCGTGGAACTGCTGCAACGGTCGCTGGCGGTCGAAATCGAGCCCGAGTCTGTCTATCCGGTGCGGAACTGAGTTATTCGCAATGTCGAGATTGGGGCTGCTTTTGGTTCTGGGAGTCCGCGCGTTCGCGCAGCAGCAGATCCCGACGCCAGAGAGCGCGAACCTGCCGGCAAGGCCGATTCAATCTGGCGACCTATTAGCGGTCACCGTATACGGGGCTCCGGAACTCTCGCGGATGGCGCGAGTTACCGACGGGACGATTCGCCTGCCGATGCTCAGCGAGTCTATCAAGGTTTTGGGATTAATGCCTTCAGAGGTTGAAGAGCGGGTCGCGGCACGGCTGGCAGCGGAAGAGGTCCTGGTGAGTCCGGCGGTGACGGTGACGATTGCCGAGTATCGCAGCTGTCCGATCAGCGTGATCGGCGCGGTACGCCAGCCGCTCACCTTTTTGGCGGACCATCCGGTCACTTTGATCGAGGCTCTGGCGCGCGCGGAAGGCCTCGCTCCAGACGCGGGCGGAGAGGCTCTAATAACTCATCGAGGAACCAATCCGGGAGATCCTCCGCGCGTCGAGGATGTGTCCCTGAAAGAACTGATGGGCGGCAGCGAGGCAGGTTTGAACCTGACGCTTGAGGGCGGGGAAGAGGTGCGGATTCCGGAAGCGGGGCGAATTTTCGTTGTCGGCAACGTCCGCAAGCCGGGAGGTTTTCCCGCCATGGACGGAACCGGGATGACCGTGCTCAAGGCCGTGGCGTTAGCGGAGGGTCTCGCGCCCTTCGCGAAAAAACAAGCCTACATCTACCGGCGCCAGGACGACGCGCCCGGCGCGCCTCCTCAGGAAATCGTGGTCGAGTTGCGCAAGATCATGGACCGAGCCGACCCC
>JASHRP010000549.1 GCA_030037375.1 Bryobacteraceae bacterium
GAACGCTAATCACCTGACGGGGGACATCAGAATTTATCCCGGCGGGCGCCTCCTTATGCCGTACGTCACGCTGAAGAGCCTGATCATCACCGCCTTCAACGCGTCTTATTGGCAGGTATCCGGCGGTGAGAGCTGGGTCGATAAAGACTACTACGATCTGGAAGCCAAACCGCCCGCGAACCTCAAGCCTCCCATCACCGACCTGCGGCATACTTGGACGGCCGTCGAGGACCCGCAATTGCGCTCAATGCTGCAAACGCTCCTGATCGACCGCTTCCACCTGAGGTTTCATCGCGAGACCAAAACCGGAACGGTCTATGTGATCGAACGGGGCGATAAGCCTCTGAAGCTCCGTCCCACCGGGAACGAGGAGGAACATGCGAAGCTTAACGGCGATACGAACTTCTCCGGGAACCTCGGATTCGTGGGAGGCAGGTGGAACGTCTACAACTCCACTGTGGCGCAGATCGCGAAGTTCGCGTCCGATTACTATCTTCATGCGCCGGTCCTGGATCGCACCAATCTCGAAGGCGCCTTCGATTACAAGGAGCCCGGCGGCGACGACCCAGACGCAAATTACGACGACCCAATTCAGGGCCTGTTTCCGAAGCTGGGTCTGAAGCTGGAGCGCACGACCGGTCCCGTGGAGATGTTCGTCATCGACCACGCGGAGAAGCCGTCTGCTAACTGAGAACCGCAGCCAAGTTACATCGCCAGGCGCGTGCCGTCTTCGACGTTAACCGGAGGGTTGTAGTAAAGAATCCGCCCGCAGGATTCGCAAAACATCAGCTTATCGCCGCGCCGCAGGTCCTGGAAATATTGAGGCCGCAAGGTGATTTGGCATGCTGAGCAGCGCCCGCCGCTCGCCTCCGCAACCGCCACGCCATTGCGCTTCTTGGAAATTCGGGTGTACGCGTCGAGCGTCGCGCGGGGCAGCTTCGCCGCGGCCTCATTACGCTCCTTCTTGATCTCATCGAGCTGCGCCTGATCCTCCGCGGTGCGCTCGCGAGCCTTGGCCTTCTCGCCCTCCACCACCTGCTTTTCTTCCTTGAGCGCGGCTTCGGCCTTCTTGACGTTCCCGTCGAGACCCTCGGATTCGGTCATCAACTCCAGAATCCGGTCTTCACACTTGCGAATCTCCTTCTCCAAAAACTCGATTTCGTGCTGGAAAGCGCGATATTGCTCGTTGGTTTTCGCGCCGAGCATCTGATCCCGAAGCTTCGAGATCTTCTGCTCATTCATCTGAATGTCGCCTTCGATCTTCTTGCGCTCTTTTTGATTGCCGGTGAGAGCGGCTTTGTCGGCCTCCAGCTTGCGCAGGTGCCCTTCGAGCGCTTTTTCGATCGCCGAAATTTGCTTGGGAAGCGCGGCGACTTCCTTTTCTAAGGCTGTCGCGCGTTGATCGAGGGATTGGAGTTGGATGACCAGATGAGTATCTGGATGCATTGAACCTTGATTTTAGCATGCATGCCGCGCCATCCTTGAAGCATGCATCGTTTCGACGAAATGCCTCCGGTGCCGTTGACGGTGGAAGGCGCCGGCGTGCTGCACCAGATGACGCGAGTGCGCTGGTCCGCTTGGCGCGCGCTCGAATCCGCCTGCCGCGCGGACATCTTGAATGAGGCCGCTGGCGCGCTGGAGGCGCTCGAAAAGAGCCGCAGCGCCTGTTACGCGCTGCTGGGTCACAAGGGCGATTTGATGTTGGTCCACTTCCGGGATCAGTTCGACCAGTTGCTCGAAGCGCAGCATGGATTGACCGGCCTGCGCCTGTGGGATTACCTGGAGCAAACCACTTCATATCTCTCGGTGATCGAGCTGGGACTGTACGAATCGACGGGGAAGGTTTACGGGTCGCTGGCGGAGAAGGGAATTGAGCCGCATTCCGAAGCCTGGAAGGCCTCGATCGAAGAAACGCTGGCGCGGCAGCGCGAGGCCATGCATCCGCGCCTGTTCCCCGAAATTCCGCCCGCCAAATATCTCTGTTTTTATCCGATGGACCGCCGCCGAGGCGAGCAGAAGAATTGGTATCAGGTGCCGTTCGAAGACCGGCAGCTCATGATGCAGGAGCACGGCGCGATCGGCCGCCGCTACGCGGGGTCGGTGAAGCAGATCATTTCAGGCTCGATCGGGTTCGACGATTGGGAGTGGGGCGTCGACCTGTTCGCCGACGACCCGCTGGTGTTCAAGAGGCTGATCTACGAAATGCGCTTCGACGCCGTCAGCGCGATCTACGCCCTGTTCGGGCAGTTCTACGTCGGGAAGCGGACGGACACTGCGGGGCTGCGGGATTGGTTGACGGTGTGAAGCCCGGTAAAGGTCAGGTCTGCGAGATTTGCACCTCACGATAGCTGCCGGGCGTCGTCGTGCCGATCGCGGCAATGATCTTGGCAACGTGCGCCTTCACCGCCGATGAGCAACCGCAGCTTTTGGGGGACACTTTCATCGAGCAGGATCTTCATCCGGCGCGAACGGTTTCAGCGTGAGCGGACGCGCTCCTCGCCGCGAAATCGAGTACGGCCTGCACCTGATCGCGCGTCACATGAAAGTTTTCAAGAACCTCATCGAGCGATGATGTTTTCAGGTTCTCGAAGATCGCCGACACGGGCACGCGCGTGCCGCGAAATACCCACGCGCCGCTGACTTTGCCTGGGATACTTTCTACGGCGGGGCATTGTGACCAGTCGGGGCTTGCCATATTCGTAACTCCTCTCTCATCGTAAGCCAGACTCTAGCGGGCAAGCCGACGGCGGATGGGGGCGGTGAAGGCTCGCATCGCCATGTCAATCTCGCTTACTCCCAGCCAACGGCACGCTGCGTAATACGCGCCGAAGCCGAGGGGGATTGAGACTGCGAGATCCGCCAAGTGGGCGAATTGCGACATGCCGAGGCGGGCGGACATGAGATGGCTCGATACCGCGATAACGGCGGCCATCATCGCGGATGCGATTACGATCTTGCCGAGCTGCGCCGCGAGCGCGCGGCCGTATATCCCGCCGATTCGGCCTCGAAGGATACCAAACAGGACAAGGAATCCGAACAGCGCCACAGCCGAGGTCGATAGCGCCAATCCGGCGTGGCCGAGACCGGCCAAGCGGATCATGCTGCTTGCGGCGGCGTAGTTGATCAGAATGGACGCGAGGCTCACCAGCATCGGCGTGCGCGCGTCGCCCAGCGCGTAATACGCGGGGCTCAACACCTTGATCGCGGCGTATCCGGTCAAGCCGATCGCGTAACAGGAAAGCGCGCGCGCGGTTTGTTCGGTGTCGTAAAGATGGAAGCGGCCGCCTTGGTAGATCGCGCCGATGATCGACTTTCCCAGCACAACCAAGCCCACCGACGAAGGTAAGGTCAGCAGAAACACCATGCCGAGCGAATTCGACAACGTCCTGCGAAATTCGTCCAGCCGGCCCGCGGCTGCGCTGCGCGAAATCGACGGCAGCGTCGCTGACGCCATCGCGACTCCGAACAATCCCAGCGGAAGCTGCATGAAGCGGAAGGCGTAGGCCAGCCAGCTCACTGGGCCGTCGAGGCCGGTACGCGGATCGTGAATGTTGGACGCAAAAACAGTATTGACCATCACGTTCACTTGCACCGCGGCGTTTCCCAGAATCGCGGGCACCATCAGCCGCAGGATGCGCGTCATCCCGGGATCGGACCAATGAAACGCGGGCGCGAGACGATAACCCAGGCTGTACAACGTCGGCAATTGCCAGAAAAATTGGAGCGCTCCTCCAAGCACCACGCCGATGGCCATTCCTTCGATTCGCGAGATGTGCAATCTTGGGCCGAACGCGACTCCCGAAACGATTCCGAATCCGACCGAACCGAGATTGAAGAACGTGGAAGAGATCGCCGGGACGCCGAACACATTGTTCGCGTTCAGCACTCCCATCACCAGCGCCGCGAGCGCGACCACCAGCAGGAACGGGAACATGATGCGCGTCATCTCTACGGCCAGCGCGAATTTCCCCGGTTCAGCCGCGTAACCCGGCGCGAGCAGGTGCACCAGTCCGGGCGCGAAGATCACGTCCAACGTGCAGACCGCTCCCACGATCACGATCAGCGCGGTCATGACCAAATTCAGCAAGCGCCCCGCTTCTTCCTTGCTGCGCGTGGTCAGGTATTCGGTGAAGATGGGAACGAACGCACTCGAAAGCGCGCCTTCGGCGAAGAGGTCGCGCGTCAGGTTCGGGATGCGGAACCCGAGCATGAACGCGTCATAGATC
>JASHRP010000550.1 GCA_030037375.1 Bryobacteraceae bacterium
TCCGCGCTAACCGGCCTTCGATACGCGCGCCGCGCCAGGTTTTCGGCGATTTGCTTCGCGCACGCCGCCTCCCCCGTTGCTTTCGGATCGCAAACGAATATCAACGCCCGGCTAGCCGTTCTCGAAATGCCGGTCGGCTTGAACGGCCCGGAAATCTCGACGTTCTGACGAAGCTCCGCCATGCGGCTGAGAGGAGCGGCGCTGCCCGTTAACCCGCCATAGCCTTGCAACTTTTCAAGATTTTCGCCGGTATCCGCCTCTGCGTGATCGACGAACGCAACCACAACATCCCGGACCCCGGCTTGCACTGTCACTGGAATCTTGGAGAAGCGCTCCATGATCTTCGCGCGGCCCGTTCCGGCTTCGCGATCTGCCAAAGACAGATCCGCGCGGCCGCCGATCGACTTTCGAAACACGATCTTCCCGTCGATCAAAATCACGATCGTGCTCTCGTTCTCGAGAGCATTGGAATAAGGGCCCACTCCCAGATCGGTCAGCGTGATGCGATACTCGCCGTCCGTGGGGAAGTTGTTCTTGAACCGGATTCCGCCGTGTAGACCCGGAGGCAAAGGATTGTCGGAATTTTGGTTGGCCGAAATAGAGTACACGGCGGTAGAGACCCGCGGGTTCGGACTTCCGACCGCTAGCTTCGCCACTTGCCGCGCGGCGGTGATGTACTGATCCAGAAATGCCGGCGATACGCTCAAGGCATCCGCGATGTTGTCGAAACCGTCGACTTTGATATCCTGCGGCAGAACATCGCTCGGGTTCACGTCCACGTCCACCAGAGCCTTCACCGACGCGGCATACTCGGTGCGGTTCAGCCGCTGAATAGGCACGTAGCCCGCCGTGGGACCTCCCTTATGCGAATCGAGAGATGTCTCCATCCAAGCGACAAACGAATCGATATCCTTCTGCGGCGGCTGAGGATTGCCCGGCGGAGGCATTAACCGCCCACGCAGCTTGCGCAGCGCCTTTTCCCACGTCTTTGCATCGTGCGCCGGCGCGCTGAGATCCACTGCATCCAGCGCGATCCCGCCCGTTTTCAGTTGGGTGTTGTGGCAGTCGACGCAATACGTGTCCAGCATCTGGCGAGCTTGACTCGGTCCGCCGGCCGCAGTCGCGGATGCCTGGCCCGCCGCTCTTGGCTGCAAGAACGCCAGATAAGCCGTCGCGGCCGCCAGGGCGCCCACATAAATGAAACGCTTCATAAGTATCAAGTTATCGCTAGATCAATGATTTGCAGCGCAACAGCTTCGCCAAGACACCCCCATGTTTATCACAAATGTCAGCCCGCCGGAAGCCGGTTGAGAGAGTATGGGAAGCCGCTTGGCAAGGGCGCTGCTCGTCGTAAATGTCCCTTCGGCCAAGTACTACGATCTGCCGTGCAGGCAGGCCTGTAACGCTCCCCGATTATCGCTCTGTCTCTTGAAGTGGATGGACAGCATGCGACTCTCTCACCTTCTCGCGAATCGTCTCACGCCTCTTCTCTTGCTCGCCGCACTTTCTCTCGCACCCGCGCTCGCCCAGGAAGAGGCGTACAAATCTGACGCCTCGGTCCAATTCTTCGGCACCTTCGGGACGCACAACATCCCCAACGCCATGGGCCAGACCGCGACGCTCACTGGCGGCGTGCTGGGCTCCTACCGCTATTTCCTCGACGACAACAACGGTTTTGAGGTCAACTACGGTTGGGCGCCCGGCAGCGAGAAGTACGCGAATTTCCCCGCCACTACCGAGATCGGCGTGAACTCCGATGAGTTCACCGCGGCCTACGTCGCGCGCCTGCCCGGCCCTCGCTGGTCGCCCTTCGGCCTGATCGGCGCGGGCGCTGTCGTGTTCGATCCGCAGGTCTCGCCTCTGAGCATGCAGGCCCGAGGCGCTCTGCTATGGGGCGGCGGCGTCGACTTCAACGCCACTCATCGCTACTTCCTTCGCGCCGAGTACCGCGGACTCTTCTTCAGCAGCCCGGATTTCGACCAAGCCATTCTCCATCTCGACAAAACCTGGGACGTTCGCAATGAAGCCACAATCGGCTTCGGCGTCCGCTTCTGAGCACGATCATCCCAAAGCCCGCAGGACACCTTTGAATCTCGCCTCGCCACGAAGGTCGTCAAACAGCGGCATCCCTAGTTCGGTCACACGCATGACCCGTTCCTTTGCGGCCCGTTCGATCCAGTCCAGCGCCGTGCAGCGGTCGAAACCCGCGTACGCGATACCCATGTCGAGCGGCGAAACATATTTATCCGCGGCCCTCGCCTCAAGCGTTCGCGCCGCCTGAAGCGCCGCGTCGCGGTTGCCGGCTCGTCCCCAAACGTGCGCGAGAGCGGCCAAGAACATTGCGCCTTCGCCGGATTCTTTTACGGCTGTCTCAAACGCGTGTTGAGCCGCGGTGTAATCCGCGCAGTGCAGGTGAATCAGGCCGCTGAACCAGCTCACTACCGCGGATGGCTGATTCAAATCGGCGGCACGCGCCGTTTCCCGCAGAGCCTCCTGGAAACGGCGAGCCCGGTACAGCGTGAACGCAACGAATCCGGCCGCGGGCGCACACAGCGGATCATGGCGCCGTGCCTCCTCCGCCTCGCGAATAGCTTCCTCATGACGTTCCCGTATCGAGAGAAAATTCGCGTACCATTGGTGGGTCAGACTGTAGTTGGGATTCAGCCGGATTGCCTCCTTGTAGCTGGCCTCGGCGTCACTCCAATTCCAATCGAATCCCTTGCTGACGTCCGCCAGCGCCGCGTGCGCCTCCGCCAGCGTCGAGTCAATCTCCAAAGCCCTAATCGCCGCCGCGCGAGCTTTCGGATACGCATCCTGAGGCGAACGCGCTCCGTGAATCGCTAACAGGATGAACGCGTGCGCCAGCCCGGTGTAGGGCAGGGCATAGGTTGGGTCGATATCGATCGCCCGCTGGAACAGCGCGATCGCCTGAACACAGGCAGGAGGCGTCCGCTTGTTCCACCAGTGCAGTCCCTTCAAGTAGAACTCGTAGGCCTGCGGATCCACTTGCCGTTTGCGAGCCGCAAGCGCGGAGAAGCCGGCCGGAATGGCTAACCTTAGTTCGGCCGCTATCTCGCGGGCAGCTTCATACTGCCACGCTAAAAGATCGCCGACCTCCTTCTCGTAGCTCTTCACCCACACCTGTACTTGATCGCTTACCTGCACCGCCCGCACGGCGATTCGAATCCGCCCGCGCCAGCCGTTCACGGTTCCTTCAATCACGAACTGCGCGCCGAGCTCCCGCCCAATCTGACCCACTGTCATGCCACGCCGGTGGCATTCCGTCGCCGTGATCCGGCCGATCACTCCCATCTGCGCCGGAGAAGCTTCGCCCAAACAGCTAATCAATTCGTCCGTAATCCCGTCGCTGATATATGACTCGCTTGCGTCTTTGGAAAGCGGTTGGAACGGGAAAACCACGATCAGAATTCTCTCATCTGCCGTCCTGGATTTGGCTTCCACGTTTCCAACGGACCGAACCTGAGCGGCGCTTACCGCCGCCGCTATGAACCGGTAGCCTTTCCCGGTAACCGTCTCGATGAATCGCGGCTTTTCGGCATCGTCGCCCAGCGCCCGGCGAAGTTTGCGTACCGCCGTGTTAATGGCGCCGTCTTCGTCGAGGAAGCGGCCTTCGCCCCACACGCGCTCCACCACGGTTTTCCGCGGAATCAGGCTCCCGGGATTCTCGGCCAGCAAAAGAAGCAGATCCATTGGGATCCGCTCCATCTTCACCGGGACGCCCGAACGCCGCAGCTCATACCCGCGCCGGTCGAGCTCGAAATCACCGAACTGTAACCGGTCCGCCGGCATTTATCCTCTCGGTTCAGTCTAGCCAAGGTCTTGGCGACAGAAAAGCTACACAAACTCTTCAGATCCTGTCTATGGGCCACGCATGCGATGGGCCGTATGCTGAACCGGAAGCTTTTCCGACGCAAATTCAACGGAGGATTCGAAAATGAAACGATTTGAAAGCACTACTTTCGGTATCGCGGCAAAGCTAGCCGCCGCGGCGCTGCTGCTCAGCGGAGCGTGCTCCGCTCAAAGCGCCGCGACTACCAACCTTGCCTGTTCCCTTGGAACCCTGGCGGGAACGTACGCGTTCCACATCACTGGCCAGATCCTCACTCCCGCGGCCGCCGCGGGACCTGTCTCCGGAGTCGCCCTGACCGTGTTCGATGGGTTTGGAAACTTGACCCAGGTGGATAATGTTGTCCACAACGGAGTAGCGCCCGCCGAGGACTGGAGACCCTCCATCGGGACCTATACAATCAACGCGAACTGCACCGGCACGTTCGCCTTTTTCCCGCAGCCCACAAACCCGCAGGACGCCGGACCCGCTCTTATGGTGCATTTCGTTGTCTCGCCCGACGGATCCGAAATTCGCACCGTCGTCACATCGTCGCCGAATACGCCGCCGTTCACCGCATCCATCACCAGCACGGGAATCCGAATGGTCCGCGGCTATTAAGTTAGAGTGGTGTCTCAGCATCTCGTGCCTTTCCGCAATGCATGTATCCGAGGCGCGCTTCTCGGGCTTCTCTCGGCCTGCGCGATGGCTCAAGGACTGGAAGACCGGCCCATCGGCATCTTCCTCGGATACAGCTTTACGGACACTCAGAACCCCGGCGCCATGTTTACCGGAAACGGGTCCTCCGCCACCCCCATCTACGGGCGCCTTCACTCGGACGGTGTCGACCTCGGACTGTACGTTACGCAAAACCGTTGGCTGCGATGGAGGGCAGACGCCACTTCGACCGGCATCTTTTCCGGGGCGACGTATGCATTCGGTGGTCCTGAATTTACGGCGAGAGTGAAGTGCGGAGTATTCTTTGCGCACGCGCTAGCCGGGTACGGCGAGGTGAACGGCGGGTTGTTCAGCACCAGCCGGAACGGATTCGCCCTGGGATTCGGCGGCGGAGTCGATCTGAGGCTGAGCAGCCGTTGGAGCCTGCGCCTGATCGATGCCGACTATCTTCCCAGCCACTTCACCGGCCCGGAATATGCCGTTCTGTTCGGACCCGCGAATCCGCCTCCCGTCACTTCCTGGGAGAAGAACAGCCGCATCACGCTAGGCCCGATATTCAAGTTCGGGACAAAGTTTTAGTCGCGCCGGCCACTTTTGCCGCGAATAATCATCACCGGCCTTCCGCCGCGGGAATGCACGGACACGATAACCTGAAGAAAAAGGAGCGGCCGCCATGACGATTGAAATTCACAGGCCAGAATTGGAAGCCCTGATCCTTCAGCGCATGAAAAGCAGTGGAGTTCATGACATGGAGGACTTTCTGATGCAGGCCCTGAAAGCGTCACCGGCGGGCGAAGCGAACGAGCAGCAAACGCGCGATCGACGGACGGGAGCCGATCTGATTGCGGCTTTTCAGGCATCGCCTCATCGGGAACTTAACATCGAACCGCCCCGCTTTCGCCTAACGCTGCCATTGCGCGACGTGACCTTCTGATGACGTGGCTGCTCGACACTGACGCGTCGCCCTCTTCAGAACCGCACAAGCAGTTTCGTCGACGTCTGGCGAGAAGAGCCCTCAACCGCTGCTCACGAGGTCTGAATCCGAAAGCTTGAACACCGCTGCGTTGATGAGCCCATGAGCCTCGACAAAACACTCGGCCTCTCCAACGGTCATCGGGCAATTTGGCCCTAGGAGCAAGCCGCAAACGGTGTCTGGAGTGCAAATCGGAAGCTCCATACAGCAGGCGCCATCGGGCCTTTTGCGCACCCTGAAGGCGGGGTCGCCGTGGTTCACCTGAATGCGCCATTCATGCTCGCCGGCGTGAGCCGGATTCTTTATCGCGAACAAAAGCGCGGCCAAGTCCCGAAGGACCTGGTTGCGAAAGACAGCGGGCCACCAAACCGCAGAGCTACCTCGTGAGCTCGCCGAAGATACGACTCCAGCATCGCGCGTTGAATATCGGCGTCGTACGCTAGCGGAAAACTGCCAATCTTCTCGGCGCACCCTCTCACTTTGTGGAAATCAAGGGAGATTGCGCAACCCCGCCCGCCATCGGCGTAAGCCGTCCACTGGCTTCTCAGGCACGGCTCTAAGGACATGCAAGCGATGTGGATGCAGGTCTCGCGGAGGCCCTCACCCAAGCCACCACCAACCGACTCTAGGAAATAGCCTGTCCTTCCTACGACCTCATTCAGCAGCTGGACCGAATACTCCACTTCGGTCTTATCAGACATTCGCCGAACGTCAGAAGCCCAGAGATTTCCTGATTTAAGGATTTCTTTTATGGCAAACAAGGACGAGAAATGAAAAAGGTGAGAAGGAATTGGAAGTGGTCGGACATACAT
>JASHRP010000551.1 GCA_030037375.1 Bryobacteraceae bacterium
GCTACGGTTTGCTGTTCCGGAGTGAGAGCGCTCGCGGCGAACGCAAGCGCGGCGGCGAAGACCGCCAGGGCCGCCGCTATTATTGATGATTGTCCTGATACTCTTCGAGCCATGCTGTCTGCACCCGTTCCAGCTTGGCCTCGTTCGACTTCAGCGGATCGTCGTCGAAACCATCCAACTCGGTGATCCATTTGTGCAGATCCGTGAAGCGAATGTTTGTCGGGTCCAGATCCGGGAACTTTTCGTGCAAAGCGAACGCGATGTCGTCGAGATTCGCCCAAGTCAATTTAGGCATCGATCTTGGTGCCCTTCAGGGCCTTCTCGGCCACGGAATTGATAATCGCCTCCGCAAGATTCTGCGTGACCTTATCGACGCCTTCGATTTTATCGCGGATCAAGTTGTGGTCTTCGCCGTTGTAGACCACCAGCAGTTCATTGATCGCACGGTCGATCGCGGACCGTTCTTCTTGGTTCAACAATTGGTATGCGTCCTCCTGACGCGCCTTCTCCACCGCCGCCAGCACGGCATCCGCCTCCACCCGGGCCTCGCGAAGCTGGCGCTCTGTCATGTCCTCCTCGGCCTTCTGGAAAGATTCGAGGATCATTGCCTCAACCTGCTCCTCGGTCAGTCCGTAGGAGGGTTTCACGTCGCGGCTTATCTCCTTGCCCGCTCGCAGATCTTTGGCCGTTACGCTTAAGATGCCGTTGGCATCGATTAGGAATCGAACTTCTATGCGGGCCAGTCCCGCCGGCATGGGCGGAATTCCCTTTAGATCGAAGCGAGCCAAGCTGCGGCAATCCTTCACCAGTTCCCGTTCGCCCTGCACAACATGAATTAATACATTGGTTTGGCCGTCTACGGCCGTCGTGAACTGCTCGGTCGCCGACGCCGGGATGGTCGAGTTGCGATGAATCAGTTTCGATACCAGCCCGCCCATGGTTTCGATGCCGAGCGAGAGCGGCGTGACGTCGAGAAGGAGTTGGTCCTGAACGTCGCCCGAGAGAATACCGGCCTGCACCGCCGCGCCCAATGCCACCACTTCGTCGGGATTTAGCTCGGTGTGCGGCTTGGCTCGAAACAGCCGTTCGACCGCGGAACGCACCAGCGGAATCCGTGTCGAGCCTCCCACCAGCACGACCTCATCGATCTCCTCGATCTTCACGCCGGCGTCTTGAATACAGGCGCGGCACGGACCGAGGGTTTTCTCGACGATCGGTTCAATCACTCGATTGAATACGTCGAGCGCGAGCTCGCGGGCGTACTCTTTTCCCTTGTAATCCAGCCTGATCACGGATTGCGGAACGAATGAAAGCTCCTCTTTTGCCTGAATCACGGCGCGCCGCAAAAGCTGTACGGCAGTGGCATCGGCGGAGATTTCTTCGCCCCATTCGTTCTTGATTTCATCGAGCGCGATGGTCATGAGCAGATGGTCGATATCGTCGCCGCCCAAGTGCGTATCGCCGTTGGTGGCGAGCACCTCGAAGATCCCCTCATGCAGCCGCAGAATCGAGATATCGAACGTGCCTCCGCCCAGATCGTAAACCGCGACGATGCCTTCCTTGCGCTTGTCGAGCCCGTAGGCCAGCGCGGCCGCGGTGGGCTCATTTACCAGACGCAAGACTTCGAGACCGGCGATGCGTCCGGCGTCTTTCGTCGCTTGTCGCTGCGCGTCGTTGAAGTACGCCGGCACTGTGATCACCGCCTGCGTGACTGGTTCGCCCAGCGCGGCCTGCGCGTCTTCCTTAAGCTTGAGCAGAATGTGTGCCGAAACCTCCGGAGGGCTCATTACGACATCGCCGAGCTTTAACCTGAGAACGCTCCCGCTCTGCGGCGCGAGATGGAACGGAAATAGCTTCAGTTCCTCGCCAACGTCTTCGCGTCCTCGGCCCATCAGACGCTTCACCGAATAGACACTTCGCTCGGGATGCGTGATCAGCAGTTCGCGAGCCTCTTTGCCGGCCACGATTCCGCCATCCTGCTTAACGGACACCACGCTTGGCACGATGCCGGAGAGAATGCGCGGGCCGGTTAGTTCCATCACGGCGGCCAGGCTGTTGGTGGTGCCGAGATCGATGCCTACGATCTTTCCTTGATGGGACTTCGGTCCGGAGTTCCCGAAATCAATTTGAAAGGTGGACATTCAGTTCCTTGTCGACATCGCGTAACAGGTTGGAGATGTAGCGCCTCCGGTTCAGCGCCCCGCGAATCTGGTTCAGGGCCGCAGGCTCGCGTTTAGCGTCATAGTCCGCGCCCAATCGTTCGAGCTCTCGATCGACATCGCCCTGCATCGCCGCGAACCGCTCTCGCGAAGACCGCAGCGCGGGCAGCGCCGATTCATCGCCGCCGCGAATCTCTTCCAGCGCCATATTGAGCTCGAACACTTCTTCGAGCAGCTCTGGAGGGGCATCCTTCGAAAGCTCCAATCCGTTCTCGCGAAGGAAATATTCGGCCCGCGTCACCGGCTCTCGCAAAGTCCGGAAGGCATCGTTCAGCTTCGCCATCCGGTCCTCGGAGCTTTCCCCCACTAAATCCGGATGTGACTCGCGCGAACGTTTGTAGAATCGTTTCCTGAGATCGTCCGGGTCGAGAGCCAGCTTCGGCTCCAGCCCCAGCGCCTCGTAATACTCGAACATTTATGCGGAGAACGAAGTTCCGCAGCCGCAGCTCTTCTTGGCGTGAGGATTGTCGAATACGAAACCGGAATGAATCAGCGAATCTTTCCAATCCAGCGTCATCCCGTCCAGGTAGAGCATGCTCTTAGGATCGATGTAAACGTGCACGTCCTCAAAGTCGAGCACCTTATCCGTCGGCCGAGGCTTGGGATCGAACTTGAACTGATAGCTCAATCCTGAGCAGCCGCCGCCCAGCACGCCCAAGCGCAATCCTCCCTGGACGTTCTCGCGCTTAAACGCCTCGCGGATTTTCTCAACCGCTTTGGGAGTAACCCTGACCATCTCTCAAGCTTGGGTGTTCGCCGCGACGGCATCGCCGCGCGTGGCGGACTTTTTCTTGTAGTCGCCGATGGCGGCCTTGATCGCGTCTTCAGCCAGAACGCTGCAATGAATCTTCACCGGAGGAAGGCTCAGCTCATTGACGATGTCGGTGTTCTTGATCTCGAGCGCCTCATCCACGGTCTTGCCGCGCAGCCACTCCGTGGCAAGAGATGAGCTTGCAATGGCGCTGCCGCAGCCGAAGGTCTTGAACTTCGCGTCCTCGATCACGCCCGTCTCAGGGTTAACCTTCACCTGCAGCTTCATCACGTCGCCGCATTCGGGCGCGCCCACCATGCCAGTGCCAACGTTGGGATCGCTCTTATCCAGCGAGCCTACGTTGCGGGGATTGTTGTAATGATCCAGAACCTTATTCGAATATGCCATGATGTCCTCTCCCTACTTTTGTGAGCGCACAGGGCGCGGCGCCCGTTGTGCGCGGTTCAATCGCGGTTCAATCAATGTGCCGTCCACTGGACCTTCGTCAAATCGATGCCCTCTTTGTGCATCTCGTAAAGCGGAGAAAGCTCGCGCAGCTTCTTCACCACGTCGATGACCTTCTCCGAAACGTAGTCGACTTCCTCTTCCGTATTGAATCGGCCGAGACCGAATCTGATAGACGAGTGCGCCAGATCGTCCCCAGCGCCCAAAGCCTTCAAAACATAACTGGGTTCGAGTGTGGCCGAGGTGCAGGCCGATCCGCTCGATACCGCGACGTCATTGATCCCCATCAGCAGGGATTCGCCCTCAACGTACGCGAAACTGATATTCAAATTGTTGGGCAACCGGTGCTCCATCGTGCCGTTGATGTAGCATTCGTCGAGCGAAGCCAGCAGCCGGTCCTTTAGCTTGTCGCGCAGATACTCCATCCGCTTGGACTCCTCGGGCATCTCGGCCTTTGCCAGCGCGCACGCCTCGCCCAGCCCGACGATTCCGGGAACATTCAACGTTCCTGATCGCATGCCGCGTTCGTGCCCGCCGCCATCGATCTGCGCGGTTAACTGAACCCGAGGATTGCGCCGGCGAACGTACAGCGCGCCCACGCCCTTCGGCCCGTACATCTTGTGCGCGCTGATCGACATCAGGTCGACATTGTCCTTGATCACATCGACCGGCACCTTCCCGACCGCCTGCGTTGCGTCGGTATGGAAGAGCACGCCGCGTTCCTTCGCCAGTCTGCCGATCTCGGCAATCGGCTGCAGCACGCCGATTTCATTGTTGGCGTACATGATCGTGATCAGGATGGTTTTGTCCGTGATCGCATCGCGAAGCTGGGTCAGATCGACCAGGCCGTTCTGCTGCACCGCGAGATAGGTCACGCGCACGCCGTCTTTTTCCAGGCGCTTGCACGTATCGAGCACGGCTTTGTGCTCCGTCGCGGCGGTGATGATGTGATTGCCCTTTTCGGCGTACATCTCCGCCACGCCCTTGATCGCCAGATTGTTGGACTCCGTCGCGCCGCTGGTGAAAACAATTTCCTTATTCGTCGCGCCGATGATCGCTGCGATCTGCTTGCGAGCCTTCTCGACCGCCTCTTCCGCTTCCCACCCGAAGCTGTGGTTACGGCTGGCCGCGTTGCCGAAATGACCCAGGAAGTACGGCGTCATCGCCTCAAACACGCGCGGATCGACCGGCGTGGTGGCGTGATTGTCCATGTAAATAGGAAGTTTCATCGTGGTTCCGTTTGCATGCCGATCTGGATGGCTGAAGATTTGATGTTTGAAGCGATCGCCGGTATCAGCATTTCTTCCTGTGACATATCCGAGATGCTGATTCCCGAAAGCAATCGCAAAATTCCTTCATGAACCTTGCGCAGCGGCTCGCGCACCGGGCACAGCGAGCTTTGACCGCACTCCACCGGTTCCGCATGCTCCGTAAAGCAGTGCGTCAGGATGATCGGGCCGTCGATGGTTCGAATCACCTCAAGCGCGCTGATGTCGTGCGGATCGCGAGCCAGCCGGTAGCC
>JASHRP010000063.1 GCA_030037375.1 Bryobacteraceae bacterium
CACTTTAGCGATGGCCTCAATCAACTCATCCTTGGAATGAAACCGCGTCCAGGTGTCCGCGGGCTTCAGGAGCAAATAGGTGTCGCCTTCGTTAATGCCCATGGCTTCCGTGGCGAAATCCGGGCGGCCGATTTTTATGACTACGTCGGCAATCTCCGGAATCTGGCGAAGCTTCTGTTCGATGCGTTTGCTGATGGCGACGGATTCTGTAAGCGAGACGCCGGGCAGTTTGCGGGTCTCCATGAGAATCGAGCCCTCATCCAGTTTGGGCATGAATTCGGTTCCGATAAAATACAACGAAGCCAGAGCGGCTCCCAGAATCAGAACCGCTGTGAGGACCGTAAGGATGCGATACTTCATCGCAGTCCTGAGTGCGCGTAAGTATGCGCGAGCGATCGGCGCGAACCAGCCGGTCTCCTCAGTTGCGTGGGCGGCTCCGCCCGCGAGTCCTTTGCGAAAACTGACCGAAGCGAGAGCCGGTACCAGAGTTAGAGCCAGAAGCAAGGAGCCGGCCAGCGCCGTGCAAACCGTAATCGCCATGGGCCGGAACATGCGGCCTTCCATTCCTTGCAGGAAGACGATCGGCAGGTAAACGGCGACGATAATCACAACAGCGAAAGTCATCGGGCGCGCGACTTCTTTCGCGGCATGCCGGACCGATTCAAGTGGGGGTTCGTCGCCATGTTGCTCCCGAAGGCGGTGAACGGAGTTCTCCATCATCACTACCGCCCCGTCGACGATCATGCCGAAGTCGATCGCGCCCAGGCTCATCAGGTTCGCGCTGATTCCGAAAAGCCGCATCCCCAGGAAGCTGATCAACATCGAGAATGGGATCACCGCCGCTGTGATCAGCGCCGCTCGCAGATTTCCCAGGAAGATCAGCAGCACGACCGTAACCAGAAGGAAGCCTTCAAAGAGATTCTTCTCGACGGTGTGGATGGTGCCGTCAATAACGTAGGACTGATCGTAAAACGGCGTAATCTTCACGCCTTCCGGCAGGCGAAGGCTGGCGATCCGCTCCTTGACCTGCTCAATCAGGCGTTTTCCGTTTTCGCCCTTCAGCATGATCACCATGCCGGAAACAGTCTCACCATTTCGCAGCGTTGCGCCTTCCGGCGGAGCGGCTCCGATTCGCAGTTGGGCGACATCCCGCAGGAGAATCGGCGTTCCGCTGCTCGACGCGAGGACGATATTGCCCAGCTCGCCGGTCGTCGTCGCGCGCCCCGTGCCGATCAGTGTGTACTGCTCCGCGGCGTGCTCGATGTAACCGCCGCCGAAGTTCGTGTTGTTGTCCTCGACCCGCTCAGCTACGTCGTGCAGTGTAAGGCCGTACTGGGCGAGTAGAGCGGGATCGGCGACAATTTGAAATTGCTTGGTTTGGCCACCCCAGGCGTTAATCTCGCTCACTCCAGGGAGGGTACGAAGCTGCGGCTTGATCACCCACTCATGCAGGTCCTTGAGCTCCATCGGACTCATTGGGCCGGTGAGCGTGTATTGATACAACTCCCCGAAAGCAGTAGCAGGCAGACCGAGCGTGGGCTGAATCCCACGCGGAAGAGTCGAAGAGATTTGCTGCAATCGTTCAGCGACCAACTGCCGGGCGAAATACATCGAAACGGAATCGTCGAACACGATGGTGACCATCGAAAGCCCGAGCTTCGATAACGAACGAACTTCCTCCTTATTCGGTAGTCCAAGCATGGAGCGTTCAATCGGGTAAGTCACGAGCTGCTCGACTTCATTGGGGGGCAGAGAGGGCGCGTCGGTGACCACGACCACTTGGTTATTGGTGAGATCCGGAAATGCCTCTACAGGTATCGTGTACAACGCGTAACCGCCTCCGCACAGAAGAGCGACAACGCCAATGAGAACCAGCCAGCGATGCGCCAGCGTTTGATCGATGATGCGGCTCAGCATGGCAGTTAGTCGCTCTCCATGGTTGCTCTAAGCAGTTGTGACTTGAGGATGAAACTGCCGCGCACTACCACCTGGTCGCCAGCCTTGAGACCCTCCAGAATTGGAGTCTTGCCTTCCGCCGTTTCCGCCGTCTTCACCGGACGCACGGTGAAACGGTCCGGTGCGGTTTTCACAAAGACCACGTCCTGACCGTCGATTTGTTGCACGGCATCCGACGAAACCGTCAGCGCGGGCTTGCCGGCTCCGACGGGGATCTCCGCGTCCGCCAGCATTTGCGGCCGCAAGCGATTTTGTGCGTTCGCGAGCTCGATGCGTACCTGCATCATGCGCGTCGCCGGATCGAACTGCTGCCCCAGGTTTGTAATCGTGCCTGCGATCCGGGTGTCAGGATCAAGCAGGACATACGCCTTCTGCCCCGTCCGCACTTTCGCCAGATCCTCCTGCCGCACGGATGCGAGCATCCAGACGCGCTCCAGGTCGCCGATGACAAAGGTCACGGAATCCGGCTCAACCGTGCGCCCTGGAGTGACGTTTTTCTCCAGAATGAATCCGTCAGCCTGCGCGATGATCGGCACTTCATCTTCGGTCTCGTCTTTCCGGTTGGGCGTCGGCTCGACCGGCACTTTGAGATCGTCTTCGAGCAAGTCCGTGGTGCGATCGACTTCGATTTCCGCGCGCTTCACCGCAGACTCCGCCGTAACCAGATCCTGCTGCGCGGCCTCGACCTGCTGTACGGAGCCGGCTTTCAGCTCGAGCAGCCTCTTGGCGCGGTCGAGCGTGCGTTTTGCTTGCGCCGCCGCGGCAGTTGCGCGCTCCCGCTCCGACACCGCGGTTCGATACATAGCTCGCGTATCGCGTACTTCGTCGGCGTGGAATCGCGCGAGTATCTGTCCGTTCGTGACGTGATCGCCGAGGCCCACAAAAACCTTTGTTACAGAGCCGGTGGTACGAACGCCCAATTTCCATGTGCGGCTGTCATCGATCGCGATGACGCCCTTAACGCGCAGGTAATCTGGCTGGTTCGAGACGGCAGCGGGCACTGTCTCAATCATCGAGGCGGCCTGCTGGTCCGGCGGCACGACAACTTCGTCCTTCGCGGCTTTCTTTTCAGCCGCTGGCGGAGCCGATTCAGCCGATGCCTCCCGCCGGTTACACGCTGTGCAGCAGACGACGCAATAGATAGATAGAACCGAAATGTATTTCATTGTCCAATTCCTTCCGCGGCTTCCAGCTTCGCGACGCTTTGCCAGTAATCGGCCATGCCGCGCGCCCATGCAAGATCGGCTTCGAGACGCGCACGCTCGGCGTCCAGAAACCGCAACAGATCGACTCCGCCTTCCAAATACGCAGCCGAAGCGATCTGCGATATGTTCGCCGCATGCTGACGCAGCGGTTCGAGCATATCGGTGACCTCGGCGCGGCGCATTTCAAACTCCTGGAGGGCGCCGTTGTATTCCATGTGGATGTCATTCTCGACGGCCGCCAGCAGATCCTGCCGCCGGCGCACCTCAGCCTGCGCCGCCGCGCGATTGCCTTGGTTTTTGTCTGTCACGGGCAGCGTCACGCGCAAGGAGACAATCGCCGTGTTCACGCCGAACGTGGTGTCCGGGAGCTCCGTGCGCTTGTATCCATACGTTAGGTTCAAGTCCGGCCGGACGGCCACGTCCTGAATTCGAGCGTTGGCCTCGGCTTCTTCCACGGCCGCCCGCGCGGCCCGAATCTCAGGCCGCTGGGCCAGCACTTCCTCGATGCCGAATGAGTGGACGTTTTGCTGAACCGCTAGGGGTTCCGTCAGCACCAACTGCTCGAACCGAGTCCTGCCCATCTGCTTCAACAGTTCTGCGCGAGCACGGCTGGCATCGATTGCCGCGAGATTTGCGGAGATGTTGATCCGCTCCTGCTCCAGACGGACCCG
>JASHRP010000552.1 GCA_030037375.1 Bryobacteraceae bacterium
CTGATTCCCGAAAGCAATCGCAAAATTCCTTCATGAACCTTGCGCAGCGGCTCGCGCACCGGGCACAGCGAGCTTTGACCGCACTCCACCGGTTCCGCATGCTCCGTAAAGCAGTGCGTCAGGATGATCGGGCCGTCGATGGTTCGAATCACCTCAAGCGCGCTGATGTCGTGCGGATCGCGAGCCAGCCGGTAGCCGCCGTTGGTCCCTTGCTCGGACGCCAGCAGTCCAGCCTTGACCAGCTTCTGCAGTACCTTCGAGAGCAGCGGCAAAGGAATCCGGTACGTTTCGGCTATATCTTTCGCCGACGCGCATTGGCGCGCATGCACCGTCAAGTGCCGCAGCGCGATGAGCCCATAATCCGCCTTTTTGGTCAGTTTCAGCATGTAAGACCTAATTGGTCCTAGTTAGAGTCTAACAACCTGAGTAACTCCTGTCAATCGCGGTAAGTCTAACTGTTGTAAGGGTGATGCTCAACCTTCGCAGTTCGGTGGTTTTGGCCCTCGCGCTTCCCGCCGGCCTAAGCGCACAGCTCCCGACGGTCCATCTTTCCCCGGCCGCCACCCAGGCGTTCGAAAAGTACGTCGATACGGCGGAAGCCAAAATGGACTGGAAGGCTCGGTCGGCCGGCAGGCCCGGAGACGATTTCGATTTGAGCGCGCTGAACGGCAGTCCGATTAATATTCGAGATGGCACGGTTCACGACTGGGTTGGCAGCTTCTTCGTCGTGGGCGCATCGGCCGGCCGGGTTTTGCAGGTATTTCAGGACTACCCCAACTACAAGAAGATGTTCGTTCCCGACGTGAACGATTCGAAGCTGGTCTCACGCGAGGGCGACCGGTGGAACTGGTCGATGCGAGTCACCCGGCGCGCAGGCTTGCTCAGCGACACTTTCGATATCGACTACATCACCCAGTACCGTCCGCTAAGCGGCGGCCGCTGGGCTGTGATCACTCGTTCCAATAACGTTCGGGAGGTAGCAGACGGCAAGCCGCGAAAGGAGGGTGTAGGGCAGGGCATTCTCTGGCGCTTGAATACTTATTGGTTGATTGAACCCCGCCCGGATGGCGTCTATCTCGAATGCCGGGCGATCTCACTTTCGCGCGACATTCCCGCCGGGTTGGGTTGGATGGTCCGCCCGTTCGTCTCCACGCTGCCCAAGGATTCATTGCGCGCCACGCTCGAACAGGCCCGTAACGCTTTGCGTTGAGCCCACGCGCGATGGACTTCACCTACGAAGCACCATTCTTCAAGCCGATAAGAGCCGAGCGGCTTGGCGAGCCATTTCCAATTCCTCATTCGCCCGCACGACCAAAACCCGAACTGACGAATTCGGTTGCGCGATGTCCACATCGGGGATGGCGCGGGCGTTCTTCTCCGCATCTAACACCAGGCCGGCGAAGCTGAACTGGCGGCAGACCTGCTCCCGTAGCGGAGGGCAATTTTCGCCGACGCCTCCGGTGAATACCAGCGCATCGATGCCGCCCAGAACCGCAAGCATGGCACCGGTTTCCCGGCACAGGCGGTGGGCGTAGATGTCGAACGCCAGCTTTGCGCGCTCGTTTCCGGTATCGATTGCGGCCAGAATTTCTCGCATATCGCCGGAAACTCCGGAGATCCCGTTTAATCCGGATTCGCGATTGATGATCTGATCGAGACGGTCGGCCGAAACCGCGCCGTGCCGCAAGAGGCGCACGACGATGCCGGGATCGATCGACCCGCACCGCGAGCCCATCATCAATCCGTCGGCTGGAGTAAATCCCATGGTGGTGTCGATGCTCTGGCCATTGCGGATTGCGGCGAGGGAACATCCGTTGCCGAGGTGGCATGTGATCAGACGCAGGGAACTGAGCGGCCGATGCAGCAGCTCCGCTGCCCGCCGCGAGGCATGGGCGTGGCTGATTCCGTGGAAGCCGTAGCGCCGGATGCCTTGATCGAGCCATTCGTACGGGCCCGGATAAACATACGCCTCCGGTGCGAGCGTTGCGTGGAAACCGGTATCGAAAACCGCAAGCTGTCTCGAGGGATCTTTCAACAATGCGTCCATCGCGCCGATACCGGCCAGCGCCAGCGCGTTATGAGCGGGAGCAAGCTCGGCATTCGCCGCGATGCCTTTGCGCACGTCCCCGGTCAGCCAAGTTGTCTTCCTATATTCGGCTCCCGCATGAACCACGCGGTGTGCGACTGCGTCCACTTCGCCGGGAGAGCCGGTCATTTGCCAAAGTGGATCGAGCGTTCGCCGGAGAGCCTCGGTCAAGTCCGCGACGGAACCGATGGGAGCCTGTGCGCTCCACTTCTTCGTTACTTGTTCGGGTGAATCCGCTTCGCCGAACCAGCACTTCACACTGCTGGAGCCGGCGTTAACGGCCAGGATTCTCATTCGATCCCGGCCACTGCCAGTTCTTGATTTCCGGCATGTCATCGCCATGTTTGGCGATGTACAGTTTGTGCTCCACCAGTTTATTGCGGAACGCTTGCTTCTGATGCGCCGCGACATCGCGCAGTCGGGGCACGCGGTCGATCACGTCGATAGCCAGATGATAGCGGTCGAGCTCGTTCAACACCGTCATGTCGAAGGGCGTCGTCGTCGTACCTTCCTCTTTATAGCCGCGCACATGAAAACTGCCGTGATTTGTCCGGCGATAGGTCAGGCGATGAATCAGCCACGGATATCCGTGAAACGCAAACACCACCGGCCGATCGTAGGTGAAAATCGAATCGAAATCGCGATCGGAAAGGCCGTGCGGATGCTCGGTCGAGGGCTGGAGCGTCATCAGATCCACCACGTTAACTACGCGGATCTTGATATCGGGAATATCGCGGCGAAGCAGATCGACTGCAGCCATGGTCTCGAGCGTGGGAACGTCGCCGGCGCACGCCATGACGACGTCGGGCTCGCTGCCTTGATCGTTGCTCGCCCAGCTCCAAATGCCGATGCCGGTAGTGCAGTGCTG
>JASHRP010000064.1 GCA_030037375.1 Bryobacteraceae bacterium
TGAGCCAATCGCGCACGCGCGAGGCAGCCGCTCTTAGCTCCTCATACGGCAAATGATGCAGGAAAAAGATCGCGACGATCGCGTCAAAGCCGGATTCCGCAAAATCCGCCGCAGCCACGCTCGAGGTAACAAACTCCACGTTGGTCACGCCCGCCTGATTCGCGTCCGCGCGAGCCTGGCGAATCGCGGATGGGGAGACGTCGATTGCGGTGATGGAGCCGACGTGAGGAGCTAGCAGCAGTTCCGTATCGCCGATGCCGCAGCCCAGGCTGAGCACTCTTGAACCCGGGCCCGCGCCCGTAACGGCGAGGATGCGCTTGACCATGTGCGCACGCAACGCGCGAACGGCGGGCTTCGCGAAATGTTGCTGCGCGAATCCCGAATAGAGCGCCTCATGATGGGCGAGCTCGCGGGCTAAAGCTTCGTCAGACAATTTTCCAGTTTAGTAAACATCCGATGCCATTCCTCTCACCGTATTCACGAGTGGAAAGGACATCCTCCACAGATGAACAAAAATATCGCTAAGTTTTGCGGCGGCCTCGCTCTTGCCGCCGCGCTTCTGACCCCTCCAATATCCGCCGCCAAGGACAAGACGCTCTATGAGCGGCTGGGAGGCAAGAAAGCCATCACCGCCGTGGTCGACGAATTCGTTGGACGCGTCGCCATGGATACGCGTATCAATCATTTTTTCACACAGACAGCGGCGGACCCGGACCGGCTTAAGTCATTCAAGATGAAGCTGGTCGATCAGATCTGCCAAGCTTCCGGCGGACCGTGCAAGTACACCGGCAAGGACATGAAGTCGGCTCACGCGGGGATGGGAATCACTAGCATGGACTTCACTGCGCTGGTGGAGGACCTGACGGGAGCACTCGATAAGTTCAAGGTCGGAGAGAAAGAGAAGAATGAGCTGTTGGGCGCACTAGCTCCGATGCAGCCGGATATCGTCACCAAGTGAACGGCTCACGAAGACGCTCCTAATGTCTGAAGTGGCGGACGCCGGTGAACACCATCGCCAGATTCAGGCGATTGGCGGCCGCGATGACATCCTCATCGCGAACCGACCCGCCGGGTTGAATCACCGCCGTGACACCGTGCTTGGCTGCTTCTTCCACCCCGTCCGGGAACGGAAAGAAAGCATCGGAGGCAAGCACGGAACCTTTCAGGGGCAGGATAGCTTTCATTGCGCCGAGCCGGACGGAATCTACACGGCTGGTCTGCCCTGCCCCCACGCTGATGGTTTGCCTCGAGGAGGCGTAAACGATCGCATTGGACTTGACGTGTTTGACCACCTTCCAGGCAAATTCGAGCGCGCTCCACTCTTCTGAAGTAGGGGCGCGTTCGGTTTTGACCTGAGCTTCGGAGCGGCGGAGCGCATGCACATCGGCGGTTTGAGCGAGGAAGCCTCCGCTGATGGACTTGATCACGAGCTCCGAAGCGACGGGCAGCACTCGCAGCAGGCGCAAGTTTTTCTTGGCTTCGAGAGCCTTCAGAGCATCGGCAGAATATGCGGGCGCGGCGATGGCTTCGATGAATGTCTTCGCGATTTCGGTTGCGGTCTCGGCATCCAACTCACGATTGAACGCGAGAATGCCTCCGAAGGCGGAAACGGGATCGGCCTCGAAGGCGCGGCGATAACTTTCCGCGAGCGTCGAAGCTTGCGCGCAGCCGCACGGATTGGTGTGTTTGATGACGGCTGATGCGGGTTCAGTGAATTCGGCGATCAACTGCCAGGCGGCATCGAGATCGACCAAGTTGTTATAGGAGAGTTCCTTGCCTTGAAGCTGCTCCGCGCCGGCAATGCCGCCAGCGCCGGACGCATAAAGAGCGGCATGCTGGTGAGGGTTCTCGCCATAGCGGAGCGCCAGGGCGCGAGGCGCGCGGACGTCGAGGATTGAGGGCAGCGGCTCGTCCTTGGGAGGAATTTGCTCCAGGCGCAAGGAGACCGCGCGGTCGTACGCAGCGGTCAGCGCGAACGCTTTCTTGGCCAAGCTCCATCGCGTTTCGGCGGTGAGGCTACCGCTATGAACGCGCAGCTCACTGGAGATGGCTTCGTAGTCGGCGGGCGCGGTCACCACGGCTACATCCTGCCAATTCTTCGCCGCGGCGCGGATCATGGATGGCCCGCCAATATCGATGTTTTCGATCAGCTCCTCGATGGTTGCATCGGTCTTCGCCGCGACCTTGGCGAAATCGTAGAGATTCACGGCTACAAGATCGATAGGCTGGATGCCTTGGGCGGCGATCGCGTGCATGTGCTCGGGATCGGAGCGAATTGCTAGAATCCCTGCGTGAATCGCCGGATGCAGCGTCTTAACGCGTCCATCGAGCATTTCGGGAAAACGGGTGACATCGGTGACTTCCCGGAGATTCGCAACTCCAAAGTCTTTCAAAAGGCGGAATGTCCCTCCGGTCGAGAGAATCTCAACGCCGATCGAGGCAAGGAATTTTGCGAAATCGGCGATGCCTGTTTTATCGGTAACGCTCAGTAACGCTCGCCTTACGGCGTTGGTCGAGGGCATGAATCACCATTTTCCCACGTGGCCCAAAAAGAGCGAGAATCAAGTCATGAGCGGGCCGGTGGGTTCGAAACATTGGCGGCGTTGGCTGGCCGCTGCCGGACTGGCCGTGGCGCTGTTTCCCTCCAGCGTCGGCACGGCGCGCGCGGACGAAGACCTGGCGGAAGGCACGCTGTTGGTCGCCGACAAGAAGCTGTCCGACCCGAACTTCGAAAAGACGGTGGTGCTGATTATCTCCTACGACGATCACGGCACCGTGGGTCTGATCGTGAACCGGCAAAGCGATGTGCCGGTAGCGGCGCTGCTGGCGGGGGTGAAGGATGCGAAAGATCGCAAGGACATGGCTTTTTCAGGGGGGCCGGTGGAGCCGAAGAGCGTGCTGGCCCTGCTGCGCGCGCGGATCGGACCTAAAGGCGCTCAGCGCGTAGCGGGGGACATCTGGGCGATTTTGGATCAGGATCTATTGGAGAGCACGTTGGCCGCGCACGTCGGCGGGGACCGCTTGCGATTCTACGTCGGCTACGCGGGCTGGGGGCCCGGCCAATTGGAAGCGGAGATGGAAGCGGGAGCGTGGCGCGCCCTCCACAGCAATTCCGACACGGTTTTCGACGCCATGCCGGAAACCCTGTGGGAGCGCGTGCTACGCACCATGGATCTGAGGGTCGCGGGATTGTGGGGACCGAAGCTCCAGCTTCCGCTGAAGAGCCGAAGTTAGGTTAAATGCCCGAAGTCAGGCTGAAGCCGGCCGCGCGGGTTCTTTCTTCCGCAATCCGTCCAAAAGCATGCCGGCGATCTGGCGTCCGTGATCGTAGGCTTCTTCGTACGCGGCGCGGCGTTCGGCGCGTGTGAATCCGTAGCCCAAGCGGTAGAGGCGTTCGAGCGAGAGTCCGATCACAAAGGTCGCGGTCCAGGCGATACCGGCCTTCGGGAGCAGGCCGCCGCCGAAGGGGATCTTGGCAACCAACTCGCGAGCCAAGGCTCGCCAACCAAATGCTCCGGCAACCATCGAGGCGATTTCGGAACGCTGTTCGCGGTAACCAGGCGTCCGGTCGCTGAGCGCGGCCAGAAGGAACGCCATGCGGATCTGATTCATGGTGAGGAACGCGGCATCGGAACCGAATTCGCCCACGGCCCACGGAATCCAGCTCACTAGCGGAACGACATCGGGCAGAGCGGTGGCAAGGCAAAACAGCGCATTTTCTTTGGCGACGGATCGGATAACATGCTGGGCGGCGGGCTTGCGGAAAGGATAAAACTGGCGAGCCAGAGGCAGAAGCAGATCGTCCCGGCGGCGGAGGATGCGTCGCAAGCATTCGTCCGGGGATTCAAGATCCAATGAGAAAGCGCTGGCCGGACGAAGCAGCGAGGATTCGTAGATTTCGACGTCGCAATCCGGACCGCCTCCGCGGTGCAGCATTCGGAGGGCTTCGACGCGGCGTTGCGCGGAAAGATGAGGCGGCACCAGGAAGGTTTCCATCGCCCCCAGCGATTCCTGAGAAGCGGCAACCAGACCCACCCGGACCGGCTTCATGGCAGCTTCGCGGACGTCCGCGGGATTCAAATTCGTCAGCGCCTGTTTTACTTGGCGGAAGACGGGGAGCGGCATGGCGGCACGGAACTCCGAAACATCACTCTGAGTTCCTGTCTCCATTCTATCGCGACTCCGATGCGCTCGACTTCGATGCCCGGAGCGAGGAAACGCAGAATGGTTTCGTTCGCGGGGTGAAAATCGAGGGCGGGGGCGATCAGAAGGAGCCTCGGGGGATCGGGGCGCAGTTCGATTCCGGGGAAATATCCTCGTCCGGAGAACTCGCCGCGCTCCAGGTGCCATTTGACTCGCATCCAGTAATCGAGCGCCTGAAGGGGCAGGTGAACGTCCTGAGACGCCTTGACCTCGATGACGGCGAGCCTCCCGGTCCGGTCGCACGCGAGGATGTCGAGCACACTGCGCTCACCTCCCGCGAATTCCGGAACTTGGCCATAAAGGGGACGAGTCCACAACGAAGCGTCGATAGTTTCGATATTCCGCCGAAGCTGCGATTCGAGCCAAGCTTCGGGATTGCGGGAGTAAAGAGAGCTTTCGCGCGGGCCTCCGGGAGCGCGCCGGGCCGCAATTCCCCGCGCGAGCGCTTCGATCTCCACGAGATGCGCGGCAGTTGTGGCTTCGTGTTTGTGGTCGAGGCCGAATAGCGTTCGCGTGCCTGTCACGCGGGCAAATTCGAGTCCATGGACGGCGAGACTCACCGCGCCATCGGCGTGGTCGCGGCGATCCACATCCGGAGCGGTCTGGATACGCCCAAGCCATTCGAGGGTCTCAGTAGGCGCTGTAGCGAGCGGGCGATGGCATGGATCGATACGCGTGTCGAAATTCGTGTGTTCGCGTGGATCGACGGCATCCTCCAAGCCGTCGGGGAAATGAACGAAGATCGCGCAGGTCGCGGAAGGATTCAAGTGACGAACGCGATGACACGTGGCGGCTTCCCTGCCTGCCGGGATGAAGATCACGAGGCCCTGAACGGGAACTTGCGGATCGCGCCGGCGCAGATAATCGAGCCAAATCAGCCCGAAGGTCAATGTGCCGTCAACGTCGGTGGCGTCTTCAGCTGAACCGATTGCGGCGAGCGCCGCGGCGCCCTTACGCAGAAGCGCGCGCGGATAGCTTGGAGACAAGCTGTGCTCGAGGTCCGGTTCCGAGCTGAGCTCCACGACGCGCCAACCGGGAAATTGGCGCAGAAGCGATCGGCGAAAGCGTTCCCGGTATTTAAGCCGGATGGCACGACGGGTCGCTTCCTGGCTCGCGGGATGGGCCAGGTCGATGAGCGACAAACATCCGGTGCGGCCGCCGAACTTCTCTACCGTCAGTTCCAACCGCGCCCGATGCTGGGAACGGACCCTTATCACCCGGCGCACCAGGTTGCGGGTCTCATTCCACACTTCCAACGTGATGATTCCGCCGCGACGTTCCAGCTTGAAATTATCCGGACCAATCGGGACCGGGTCTTCCCCAGGATCGAGAACGGCCGGAGAACGGCTGGATTCGAGGAAGACCCCGATCAGTTCGTAGGCGTTTGGGGATGGAACGCGGCGGGCAGGTAAGGCGCGCATCGCGAATACAGTGCGTGCCGCAAGGAAAGCTTCTCAGATGACTGCTCTTATCGGCCGTCTTCGTCGATGGAGATTTTTAACTGACGGAGGAACTTCTGATCCTGGGATGTAAGTTTGATCTTGCCCGAAGCTCTGCGCCCGGGGGTCTCGGGCCGGGATTCCAGCTCAATCACTTCGCCACCCTCTTCTTCCTCCGCGGCTTCCTCGCGTTTGTTGAACCCGATGGTCGCCTCAAGCACCAGAAAAACGTCGTAGCCGGCCCGCTTAATCTCGCCTATGGCAGCGGCGATGCGATCAGAGTCCGACAGCGACTCATTGATCGCATTTCCCAACTCCTGCATGAGTTCCTTAAGTCGATCTTCCAAGGAGTCCTCTCTTCTGCCCCGGTACTACTCGCGAAAGGCACCTTCAGCATATCACCTGATGCCGCGAGTGGCGATTTGGTTTCCGCGCGGCCGCTACAGCTCTTATCGGCTGAATCGGGCCGTATTCTACAGTGCGAATGCGTGCCGTCCGGTTGCGGCCTGATAAGATGAGTATACAGCGCTGGGAAGCATGCCTCGCATTGTTCAGCAGTTCGTGACGCACGTGGTTCCAGGGGTCCTGCGGCCCTTGCGGATTATGTGGAACGAGGTGATCGGGTTCTTCTTCCTGGTCTTCGGAATCTGGTTCGGCAGCGCTGCGTTTCGGGCTTACCGGAACTTCGACCGGCCGGGCGGCGGCCTGCTGGGGGTGCTCGCCCCCGCGATTGGGTCGCTGATCATGCTGGTTTACGGCATCCATTCCTTCCTCAAGGCCCGCAAGATCTCGCGCTCATGAGCGAGTCCCCCGAACGCCCGGGTGAACCCGACGAAAGGCCCGGCAAGTTTCCGTTCACCCGCGGCATTCATTCCGAGATGTACCGAACCCGGTTGTGGACCATGCGCCAGTACGCCGGATTCGGCACGGCGGAGGAGAGCAACCGGCGCTACCGCTATCTGCTCTCGCAAGGCGTTACCGGGTTGTCGGTGGCGTTCGACCTGCCGACGCAGATGGGCATGGATTCGGACCACCCGCTTGCGGCGGGAGAAGTGGGACGGGTCGGAGTGGCGATCTGCTCGCTCGCAGACATGGAGCGGCTATTCGAGGGGATCCAGCTCGACCAGGTCACAACGTCGATGACGATTAACTCGACGGCGGCGATTCTGCTGTCGCTGTATGTGCTCGCGGCGAAGCGCCAGGGCGCGGACCTGCGCAAATTATCCGGCACCGTCCAGAACGACATCCTGAAGGAGTACATTGCGCGAGGCACTTACATCTATCCTCCGCGGCAGGCCCTGCGCATCGTGACCGACCTGTTCGCTTGGGCGAGCGCGGAGATCCCAGAGTGGAACATCATCTCGATCAGCGGTTATCACATCCGCGAGGCGGGATCCACAGCGATCCAGGAGGTCGCGTTCACCTTAGCGAACGCGATTGCATATATTGAAGCCGCTTTAGACGCGGGCTTGGATATCGATTCCTTCGCACCAAGGCTCTCGTTCTTCTTCAACGCGCATAGCGATTTCTTTGAGGAGATCGCAAAGTTTCGTGCCGCTCGGAGGCTATACGCGCACCTGATGAAGGAGCGCTTTGGAGCCAAGGATCGAAGGTCGATGATGCTGCGGTTTCACACGCAGACGGCCGGATCGTCGCTGACTGCACAGCAGCCCGAGGTCAACGCGGTGCGAGTGACGATTGAGGCGTTGGCCGCCGTGTTGGGCGGCACGCAATCGCTGCACACCAATGGAGCGGACGAGGCTTTGGGCCTGCCGACTGAGGAATCTGCGCGGCTGGCCTTGCGCACACAGCAGGTGATCGCTTATGAGAGCGGTGTCACGAAAGAACCAGACCCCCTGGGGGGCAGCTATTACGTCGAGAAACTGACCTATGAGATCGAGCGCGGGGCCCGCGAGTACATCGATCGGATCGATGCGCTGGGCGGCACGCTTCGGCGATCGAGAAGGGATTCATTCAGGGCGAAATCCAGAATTCGGCGTATGCGTATCAGCAATCTGTGGAACGGGGGACGACGGTCGTCGTGGGAG